>CAYNYN010000159.1:0-1761 GCA_964401445.1 uncultured Saprospiraceae bacterium
GCTTCCTGCAACGTCATGCGCTGGCTCACGGCGATGCGCCCCTTTTCGTTGGGCGCCACCGTGATCACTTCCGTTTTGGGGTCGTGCTCGAGGAAGAGGAGCCACTGCTGGGCGCTGGCCTGCTGCAGGAAAGGCGCTTTCTCGGCCAGCGTGTCGAGCGGGCGCACGTCGTAGGCCATGACCCAAGGCAGGCTCACGTGGAACGAGCTGGGCAAGAGGTCGGCACAGAAGACGAGGCGGCGGCCATCGGGCAGGTCGATGTGCAGCACGCACATGTCCTCGGTATGTCCGAAGCAGTGTTGCACCGACAGGCCGGGCAGCCAGGGCACGACCTGGTTCATTTCGCCTTCCGGCAAAAAGTGCAGCACGCCGGCTTCGGCCAGCGGCACGAAGTTTTCCTTCAGGAACGAGGCGGCCTCACGCGCATTGGGGCTGTAGGCCCAATCGTAGTGGCGCCGCGTGGTCCAGTAGCGGGCATTGGGGAAGGTGGGCACGATGCGGCCGTCGGCATCGTAGCGGGCGGCGCCCCCGCAATGGTCGAAGTGCAGGTGCGTCAGGAACACGTCGGTGATGTCTTCGGGGGCGAGGCCTGCTTTTTCGAGCTCCCCAAGGAGGGTCGTGTCGCCATGTGGCTCGAAGTGGCTGCGAAACTTTTCGTCCTGCTTGTCGCCGATGCCGGTATCCACCAGGATGTTGCGGTCCCCGGTCTGGATGAGCAGGCAGCGCAGGGCCCAGGTACACATGTTGTTTTCGTCGGCGGGCTGGTAGCGGCTCCACAGCCTCTTGGGCACCACGCCGAACATGGCCCCTCCGTCCAGCTTGAAATATCCCGAAAGGATGGTTTGCAGCTTCATGTGGTTCGCGTTTTGGTTAGCGGCGGGTGCGAAGGTAGGCAGTGCATCCGAATCCGGGCAGCGATGCGGCAGGCCGTTCATTCCCCCTTTTCGGCCAGACGGATCAGCTCGTCCACGACGCGGGGCACCCCTTCGGTGGCTTTGGCTTCCACCACCGTGACGTGGGGCATCATGCGCAGCTCGTAGTTGATGCGGGGTTTGGGGTCGATGTACCAGATGGGCGCGTGGCGCGGCGCGTAGGCCACCAGCCCGGCCGCCGGGTAGACCTGCATCGAGGTGCCGATGATGAGCACGAAATCGGCCCCGGATATTTCTTCCGCGGCGCGGTACATCTCGGGCACGTCTTCGCCGAACCAGACGATGTGTGGCCGCAGCTGGCTGCCCTTTTCGCAGGTGTCGCCCAGGTGCAGGTCGTCTTCCCAGTGGTACACCAGGCTGGGGTCGGCCGTGCTGCGCACCTTCTTCAGCTCGCCGTGCAGATGGATGATGCGGCTCGACCCGGCCCGTTCGTGCAGGTCGTCCACGTTTTGGGTGACGATCACCGTGTCGTAATGGGGCTCGAGCTGCACCAGCGCCTTGTGGGCGGCGTTGGGCTCCACCTCCTTGAGCTGGCGCCGCCGCTGGTTGTAGAAATCGAGCACCAGGGCCGGGTTTTTGGCCCAGCCTTCCGGCGAAGCTACTTCCATCACGTCGTAGCCTTCCCACAGGCCCCCCGCATCGCGGAAGGTCGAAATGCCGCTCTCGGCACTGATGCCGGCACCGGTCAATACGACGACTTTTTTCTTTTTGCTCATTGGTTGGAACTTTTTCTGGTTGAGGGTTGAGGGTGTAGTGTTGAGGGTTCGGCTAACTCAACGTGGCATTGTCATGCAACGTATCCTGCTTTTTGGGTTACACAGAGCCTCAC
>CAYNYN010000159.1:1861-8009 GCA_964401445.1 uncultured Saprospiraceae bacterium
GAACGCCGCTCCCAGGTGCATCACAATGTCGTTGGCCGTCATGGCATGCGGGCCGTGTTTGGCGCAAGCCAGATCGCCGGCCAGGCCGTGCAGGAACACGCCCAGGCAGGCGGCCCGTTCGGGCGGGTAGCCCTGCGCCAGCAAGCCTGTCAGCAGGCCCGTCAGCACGTCGCCGCTGCCGCCGGTGGCCATGCCCGGATTGCCGGTGGTGTTGAACCACACGCGCCCTGCGGGCGTGGCGATGGCCGTGTGTGCGCCCTTCAGCACGATGAAGATCTTCCGCGCGCGCGCTTCTTCCATCAGCCTGTCCAGTCGCTCGAAGTCATTTTGGCTTTCGCCAAAAAGGCGCCTGAACTCGCCGGGGTGGGGCGTGAGGATGCTGTTTGGCGGCAGCCGGTCGAGCAGGTCGGGGTCGTCGGCCATGAGGTTGAGGGCGTCGGCATCGACCACGAGGGGGGATGAGCTATTTTCGAACAACTGGCCGAGCAGGGCCCGCGTGGGGCGGTGGCGCGCCAGCCCCGGCCCCACACCTATGGCCGTATAGCGGGCCATGTCGTCGGGCAGGGTGAGGAGGAAATCGCGTTCCACGTCCGTGAGGGTCATGGCCTCGGGTGCCGCCACCTGCATGATCTCGTAGCCGCATTCGGGCACGCGTGCCGTCACCAGTCCGGCACCGCTGCGCAGGGCGGCGCGCGTGGCCAGGATGGCGGCCCCCATCATGCCCTTGCTGCCGGCCAGCACGAGGGCATGCCCGTAGGTGCCCTTGTGGTCGAACTTGCGGCGGGGGCGCAGCCAGGCGGCCACTTCGTTTGCCGTGAGGCAGTGCCAGGGCGTCTCCATCTCGGCCAGCTTGTGCGCATCGAGGCCGATGCTGCGCACCTCCCATTCGCCCACGGCCTCGCCGTTTTCCGGCATGAAGAAGGCCAGCTTGGGCACCTCGAACGAGAGCGTGCGGTGGGCGTGGAAGGCGGGGCCGTCGGTGTGCCTGTCGGCAAACAGGCCCGACGGGATGTCGATGGCCACGCGGGTGGCCGACTGCCGGTTGAGGTGGCCGAGCAGCTCGGCCCAGTAGCCCTGCACGGGCCGGCTCAGCCCCGAGCCGAAGATGCCATCGACGACGAGGGCGCGGGCTGGCAAGGCGGGCAGCGGATCGCCGGCATGCAGCTCGTGGATGGGCACCGTGCGCATGTGCTGCAGCCGCGCCAGGTTGGCGTCGAAGTCGGGCGAGGTGCGCGACCCGATGCGGCACAGCCACACCTCGACCTCGTAGAAATCCTGCGCGAGCATGCGGGCCACGGCCAGGCCGTCGCCGCCGTTGTTGCCCGGACCACAGAAGACGCAGACGCGGCGGTCGCGGTCGGGGTAGCGCTCCGCGAACCAGTTCTTGAACGTGCGGGCCGCCCGCTCCATCAGATCGAGCGAAGGGATGGGCTCGTGCGCGATGGTCCAGGCATCGAGGGCGCGTATCTGTTCGACGGAAAGGATCTTCACTGGCGGTTTCTTTTTTTGATGGGCAATGCGTCGGTGCCCGACAAAATTAGCACGCGGGGCCGGATGCGGATACATTACCTTGGTAGCCGTGAAGCGTTGGCACCATATCGCCCTGGGCTGCCTGCTGTGGGTGGCATTTGCCGAAAGGCAGTGGGCACAGTCGTCGGCCTGCGGCCTCACCGTGGATGCCGGGCCGGATGTGGTGGCCTGCGCGCCGGCGGGCCAGGTGACGCTGTCGGGCCAGCTGACAGGGCCCGTGCTGTCGTTCGAATGGCAGCCGGCAGCCGGCCTGAGCGACCCGTACGTGCTGCAGCCCCAGGCCTTCGTCAGCGGGCCCGCGAGCTGGACGCTCGTCGCCACCACGCTCGACCTCACGGCCAACGCCATCGCCAACGGCGATTTCGAGCAGGGCAATACCGGCTTCACGTCCGACTACAACTACAACCCCTCCAACCTGGCCTTCGACGGCAACTACACGGTCATCAGCTCGCCCAGCATCGTGTACGCCAACTTTCCGCCCTGCGTCGATCACACCACGGGCATGGGCCAGATGATGGTCGTCAACGGGGGCACCACCCCCGGCGACCGGGTATGGTGCCAGAGCGTCAATGTGTCGCCCAATACCGAGTACGTTTTCTCCGCCTGGGTGTCCAACATCAACCCCTTGCTGGGGCTGCCCGAGCTGCAGCTCCAGATCGACGGGCAGCCCGTCGGCGGTATCTTCTCGCCGCCGGCCACGCCCTGCAACTGGGTCGAATGGACGCAGAGCTGGACGTCGGGCAGCGCCACCACCGTTGAGGTCTGCATCCTCAGCCAGAGCGGCGCGCCCTTCGGCAACGACTTTGCGCTCGACGACCTGGGCCTCTTCCCCGTGTGCACGGTGAGCGACGTGGTGCAGGCCGACGTGGTGTCGGTGCAGGCCGTGGCGCCGGCGGTGGTGTTCATGCCGTGCTCGGCGCAGGGCGGGGCGGGCATCGTGCTCGACGGCTCGGCTTCGTCGGCGGGGCCGCACATCAGCTATCAGTGGACGACCGCCGATGGCGCCATCGTCTCGGGCGCGGGCACCGCCCAGGTCACCGTCAACGAGCCCGGAACCTACTGGCTCACGGTCACCTACGACGACGGCCTGACCACCTGCACGGCTCAGGCTGTGAGCACCGTGCTGCTCGACCCCGACCAGCCCTTCGTGCTCATCGCCCCGCCCGACACGCTCACCTGCGCACAGCCGCTGGTGCAGCTCGACGCCACCAACGCCACCACCGGCCCCAACTACCAGTACCAGTGGCAGGCCCTTTCGGGAAACATCGCCTCCGGGGCGCAAACGCTCACACCTCTCGTCGACCAGCCGGGCACCTATGCGCTCACCATCACCAACACGACCAATGGCTGCACCACTACGGCCAGCGTGACCGTACTTGCCGACACGCTGCACCCACAAGCCCTCATCGCCCCGCCCGACACGCTTGGCTGCAGCCTGCAGGCCGTCTGGCTCGACGGCAGTGGCAGCACGGGCCAGGCCCTGCATTTCCGGTGGGAGGCCCTTTCGGGAAACTTGGCCTCGAGCCCCGATTCCAGCTTTGCGCTGGCCGACCAGGCCGGGCAATACCAGCTCGTAGTGACCGACACGCTGAACGGCTGCGCCGACACGGCCCTTGTCGAGGTGCCCTGGGCTGCCGACGCCCCTCAGGCCGCCCTCCTTCCTGCCGATACTTTGACCTGCCTTTCGGCAAATGTGACCCTGACGGTCGCCACGCCGCCACCCGACACGCTCGTCTGGACCTGGCTCGATGGGCAGGGCCAGCCGACGGGCTCGGGACAACTGACGCTCGAGGTGACGACGGCAGGCTGGTATGGCTTTGCCGTGCAGGACACGGCCAGCGGTTGTGCCGACACGGCCTGGGTGGAAGTGGTGGCCCTGCAATCGCCGCCGGCCCTCGGGTGGCTGCCCCCGAACACGCGGAACTGTGCCGACACGGCGCAGTGGCTCGTCGCGCAGGTCGATGCGGGTGTCGAGGTGCAATGGCAGACGCCGGGCGGCCAGGTGGCATTTGGCGACAGCCTGTGGACCGACGAAGGTGGCGTGTTCGTGCTCGTGGCAGCCAATCCCGCCACCGGCTGCGCCGACACCGGCCTGGTGTTCGTGCCGGTCGATACGCTGACACCCGCGCTGTCCCTCGGCCTGGATGGCCCGATCACCTGCCTGGACAGCGTGGCCACGCTCGCCCTGCTCACCGACGCCGACACGAGCTGGTGGCTGGGACCCGACGGGACGACCTGGCCCGGCGATACCCTCACCACCGCTTCGGGCGGGCTGTGGCATGCCTGGGCGCGCGACACCACCAACGGCTGCCTCGCCACCGACACGCTGCGCGTCCACGACCTGCGGCAGTGGCCACAGGTGCAGGGCACGGGCATCGACACCCTCACCTGCGCCGAGCCGGCGGGCTGGCTGGTGGCCGTGTTGAATGACCCTACGCCCGATGTGACTTTTCGCTGGCTGACGCCCGACGGTCAGGTGCTGGCCACGGGCCTCGACTCCCTGCCGGTCGACTCGGCGGGCACCTACCTGGTCGAGGCGGTGCACCAGCCGTCGGGCTGCAGCACGCGCGACACCCTCGTCGTCGGGCTGGACACGCTGCCGCCGCCGCTCGGCCTGGCGCCCCCCGATACGCTTACCTGTCTCGTGTCCGGCACCGTCCTGCAGGCCAGCGCGAGCGCCGGCGCACAGGTGCAGTGGTTCGACGCTGCCGGCGTGCTGCTGCAGGAGGGCGACGAGCTGTTTGTGACCGCAGCAGGCACCTTCACCGCGCAAGCCGTCGATACGGCCAACGGCTGTATGGCCGTGGGCCTCGTCGAGGTCGTGGCCGTGCGCGATACGCCGCAGGTGAGCCTCGCACCCCTCGACACGCTCGACTGCCTCGTCCAGTCGGTGCCGCTGCAGGTGCACGGCAGCTGGCCGGCCGCCACCTCGTTCTGGCTGTTGTCGCCCCACGACACGCTTGGCCCCGTGGGCCCGGACGCGCTGTTGGCCGTCGAGGCTGGATGGCACCTGCTGGTCGCCCGCGATACGTTTTCGGGCTGTGAGGCGATGGATTCGGCCCAGGTGATCATCGACACGCTGCCACCGCAGCTCGTCCTTCAGGGGCCGTCCAGGCTCACCTGCAGTGCACCCCAGGCGGCCCTGTCGTGGTCGGGCCAGGCCGATACGCTACACCTGACCGGACCGCAGGGGGATGGTTTCGTCCTCGCAGCGGGCGATACGGCCTGGCTGACCCAGGGCGGATGGTGGCAGGCGTCCGCCACGGGTCGCAACGGCTGTGTGTTCGATACGACCTTGCTGGTGGAAGTGGACACGCTGCCGCCAGAAGTCGCGCCGACGTTCGATCAGCCACTCACCTGCGCCCATCCGGAAGCGAGCTTGCAGGCGTCGGCCCTGCCCGAAGCCTCGGTGCACTACCGCTGGCTGGCTCCCACGGGTGCGGTGCTGGAAGGCTGGCAGGTGACGGCAACGGCCGGCGGGTTCTATGAGGTGGTAGCCGAGGATACCCTTTCGGGATGCCTCGCGACCGATACCTTGCATCTGCCGGCCATGCTCGACCCGCCTCAGGTGGTCGTGCAACCCGTCGACACGTTGGCGCCGCCCTGCGTGCCCGATACCGTCTGGCTCGAGGCGGTGCCCCTGCAAAGTGGTCTGGTGTTCCAGTGGCTCGGTCCGCCGAATGCCATTGTCGGCGATGCCACCGCGCCGGCGGTGGCTGTCGTGGCGGCGGGAAGCTACGCGCTCGTGGTAACCGATACGAGCTCGGGCTGCGCGTGGGATACGACCCTCACGGTGGCGCAGCACACATCCGGCCTGCAGGTGGCGCTTTTTGGCGAAAGCCAGCTCGACTGCACGCATCCGCAGGTGTCGCTGGTGGCTGTGCACGACGGGGCCGGCATACTCAGCTGGCTCACGCCCGACGGCCACTTTGCGAGCATCGCGGGTGATACGGCTGTGGTGGACAGCCCGGGCACCTACATCGCGCGGGTGACCGATACGTTCGGCTGCTCGGCTTCGGATACCCTCGTGGTCGCGGCCAGCTTCGAGGCGCCCCAACTGTCGCTGCCCGATTCGGTCGCGCGCACCTGTGCCTCGCCCGAAGCCATGCTGGTGGCCGTGGTGGCGGGTGCCGATAGCGTGTCCCTCAGCTGGACCCACGATGGCCTGCCGCTGCCGGCCTCGGGTGACACGCTCGTCGCGACCGCTGCCGGCACCTACGTGCTGGCCGCCAAGAACGCCGCAAACGGCTGTGTGGCCTTCGACACGGCGGTCGTCTGGCTAGATACGGTAGCCCCTGTAGTGGATGCGGGCCAGGGCGCCACGCTCACCTGCGCCCAGCCCTTTGCCCACCTGCAGGGTAGCGTGGCCGGCCCGGCCGGGGCGTTCGAGCTGTTCTGGCTTTCGCCAAATGGCGATACGCTGCCGCCGCTGGACAGCTTCGACCTGTGGGTCACGCGCGCCGGCCCCTGGACGCTGGTGGCTACGGATCTGTTGAACGGCTGCACGGGTTCCGACACGGTCCTGGTTGTGGCCGACACCCTGCCGCCCCAAATTGCGCTTTTGCCTTTCGGCAAAATCACGTGTGCGGATCCGGCGGTGACGCTGGCCCTCCACGCG
>CAYNYN010000160.1:0-8000 GCA_964401445.1 uncultured Saprospiraceae bacterium
ATGTAGCGCAGGTACCATTCGGGCCCGCCCTGCCCGTTGGTGGCGCTGCGAAAAGGCGACACATTGATGTCGTAGCTGAAGCCGGCCTCCCAGGCATGCCATTGGAGTTGCAGCGTGGGCGCCACGGCATCCCCTGACCGGTAATACAGGCCGCCGCTGAGGGACACGGGCGCTGCCGCGATGCGCGCGAGCCAGTACCTGCCCATCAGGCCGAAGATTTTTTCCCGGTAGGGGCCTTGCCATTGTGCGAAAAGAGCGGTTTGCAGATCGAAAGCAGGATGCACGATCCAGGTGGGACGCAGATGGATGCCCGCGCGGAGGGGGCGCGCCAGTGGCGGGGCGGCGAGGAAGCTGCTGCCGAAGCGCATGGCGCCTGCGAAGAGGTCTGCTTCGACACTCAGGGCTTCATTTGGCGAAAGCCTGATGACCAAACCCGCCTGCCAGCTCAGTCCGGTGAGCGAGGTGGTCTGCCAGACTTCGCCCGTCGGCAAGTCGGGATCGAACAGGTCGCCGTCGAACTGGGCGGCGGTGCGCAGGGCTGCCGGGTCGAAGCGCTGCTGGACGAAGCCGCCAGACAGGCCGGCACGCAGAGACCAATCCGTCCGGCTAACGAGCGGCAGGGCCACGACCAGCCGCCCTTCCGTCTGGCCGTAGTCGAGATCGCCGGCACGGTCGCTGCCCAGCAGGATGCCTATGCCCGGCTTCTGGCCTGTGCCCGGCAAGGGGCGATCCAGTTTCGCGTCGGCACCGAAGGTGAAAGTGCGCCAGGGCACGGGCACGCGGGCCCACTGATGGCGAGAGGTGATGCCGCCCCGGGCATGGCCGAAGAAGTCGCCGGCGCGGGCAGGATTGAGCCATTGCGGCTGGGCCGTCACCTGCGTGAAGTGTACGTCCTGCGCGCCCGCGCAGAGGCTCAGCAAGCACAATATGCCGGACAACCACGTGCGCATGCATGCAATGTAGGATTTTGCCTGTATTCGTGCTTTCGCAAAATGCGGGCCGGCAAGAAAAAAGCCCGACCCACAGAGGGTCGGGCTGGTGGCTTGCTCGCTTTGGCTGATGGTCAGGGTGTCATTCGGTTTTGACGATCTTCTGCGTGAGGCGGCTGCCCGTGTCCGTGCGGCCGGTGATCAGGAACAAGCCGGGCGTGAGGCGCCCCAGGTCGAGTGTGTGCGTGCCGGCCTCGAGGGTGCCTACGAACATGACGGTGCGGCCCGTCAGGTCGGTGAGTTGCACGTTGGTCATGCGTACGGGCACCTTCAGTTGCAATTCGCTGCCCCAGACGGGGTTGGGCCATGCGGCAAACTTGCCTGCCTGTCCCGTGCTGCCCATGGTGAGGGGCGACTGCTCGACTGTTGGCGGCGGCAGCACCTGGATGGACTGGCTGCTCTTGCCGGCCATGAGCGCAGCGCCCGACGTACCCGTGATGGTCACGGCATCGATGTACACGTGATCGGCGTTGCCGCTGGCGTCGCACTGGAAGCGGAAGCGCGCATTGGTCGGGAAGTTGTAATCGGCGCTGCTCAGCGTGACGTTGGCCACGTAGAAGTTGTTGTTGTTGAAATGGGTGCCGCTGACGTAGGCGGCTACGGTATGCCAGGTGCTGCCGTCGTAGAAGCGCACCCAGAAGTCTTCGCCCGGCTCCATGCTGTACGGATAGAAGTAGAACTCGATGTCGAGCTGGCTGAAGCCACTGACGTCGTAGGTGGCGGACGTCATGGACGACGCTGTGCCCGAGTTGTCGCGCAGGCGGATGGAGTACGAACCCTCGTAGGAGCGGCTGCCCGCGTAGCGGTAGCAGTCACTGCCGCCGTCGATCCAGCCATCCCAGCCGGTCTCGAAGTAATGGGCCAGAATGGTGGTGGTGCTGCCGCCACCGCCCCCGCTGCCGGCATCGACGCAGAAGGTGGTGCTTTCGCTGCTGCCGAAGCTGCCGCCGCTGGCGATAGTGGTGCTGCCGCTGGTGAGCGTGTAGGACCCGTTGCCGTAGGCACAGCAGATGCCGTCGCCGTACGAGTCGTAGATGGTGAAGGTGTAGCTGTCGGTAGCCAGGTTGAAGTTTTGGGTGATAGTGGCGCCGGCCGTGGAGTAGGGTCCGCCCGAGGCCACGGTGGAGCCTGCCGAGTTTTTCAGATCCCAGGTCGTCTCGCCCGGGTAGTTGTCGAGCGTAAGGGTCAACGTGACATTGGCGCCCACGCAGTTGCCGCCACCACCACCGGCTTGTGTGGTGACGCTGACGGTGGCGGGCGCCGATTCGTTGCCGGCGGCGTCGTATGCCGTGACCGACATGCTGTAGGTGGTGTTTGGCGAAAGCCCATTGACGGTGAAGCTGGTGGCGGTGGTGTTGCCCACCTGGCTGCCATCGACATAGACGTTGTAGCCCGCCACGCCCACGTTGTCGGTCGATGCCGTCCAGCTCAGGTCGGCGCTCGAGGTGGTGACGTTGGAAGCGGTGAGGTTGCCGGGCATGGTGGGCGGCGTGGTGTCGGGCGGCGTGGCCGTGGTGACGCTGACGGTGGCGGGCGTCGATTCGTTGCCGGCGGCGTCGTATGCCGTGACCGACATGCTGTAGGTGGTGCTGGCCGACAGCCCCGTGACGGTGTAGCTGGTGGCGGTGGTGTTGCCCACCAGCGTGCCATCGACATAGACGTTGTAGCCCGTCACGCCCACGTTGTCGGTCGATGCCGACCAGCTCAGGTCGACGCTCGAGGTGGTGACGTTGGAAGCGGTGAGGTTGCCGGGCGTCGAGGGCGGTGTGGTGTCGGCACCGCCGCTGCCCGTGTCCACGCAGAAGTTGGTGCTCTCCGAGCTGCCGAAGTTGCCGCCCTGAACGATGGTCACCGAGCCGCTGGTGAGCGAGTAGGAGCCGTTGCCATAGCCGCAGCAGATGCCGTCGCCATAGGAGTCGTAGATGGTGAAGGTGTAGTCGCCGTTGGCGAGGTTGAAGGTCTGCGTCACGGTGCCGCCCTGCGTGTTGTAGGGGCCGCCCGAGGCGATGACGGTGCCCGAGGCATCCTTCAGGTCCCAGGTCGTCTCGCCCGGATAGTTGTCGAGGTTGATGGTGAGCACCACGGGGTCGGCCACGCAGCCGATGGGCGGCTGGTAGGCACTACCAACGCCTACGGCATACCAGGCGTCGGTGGTGGCGATTTCTTCGGGCGAGCCGGCACCGTACAGGTCGATGGCGGCCTGGATGGCGCCGGCGCGCGCTGCAGCGTAGTTGGACGAAGAGGTCAGATAGACGGTGAGGTTGCGGTAGGCGATGGCAGCGGCCTTGTCCATGCCGATGCCGGTGACCGAGTAGCTGTTGCCCAGGTCGTTGGTGCCGCTCTCACCCACGCTGAGGATGTAGTACCACTTGTTCTGCACGCCCGAGTTGGTGTGCACGCCGCCGTTGTCGGCCGAGCCGGTGTACCAGTAGGTGCCGCCATAGGTATCGGGGTCGGAGTAGGCGTTGGGGTTGCTCATCGAGCGGATGGCGCCGCCGCTGCCGCCCGCGCCGATCTGGTCGCCCATGAGCCAGTCGTTGGTGCCGGTGCCGAATTTCTCGATGTGCTCGCCGAAGATATCGGAGAAAGACTCGTTGAGTGCGCCCGACTCGTTCTGGTAGACGAGGTTGGCCGAGTACTCGGTGACGCCGTGCGTGATCTCGTGCCCGCAGATGTCGAGCGAGACGAGGGGGCCGTAGTTGGTGCCGTCGCCATCGCCGTAGGTCATGCGGGTGCCGTCCCAGAAGGCGTTTACGTAGTTGGTCGAGTAGTGAACGTAGGATATCAGCTTGGATCCGTTGCCGTCGTACGAGTTGCGGTTGTGCTGCTGCAAATAGTAGGCATGCACCTGCTCGGCGCCCCAGTGCGCCTGCACGCCCACGGGGTCGGCCGTGAAGTTGGAGGTCGAGCTGGTGAAGTCGGTGGCCTGGTTGTAGTTGGTGCCGTTGTTCAGGTCGTAGGTCTCCACGCCGTTGCCGCTGCTCGTCTGGCGCAGGCGATAGACCGAGCCGGTGTAGTCGGCCGTGAAGGAGACGTTGCCGTTGTAGAGGCTGGTGCCGGTGGCCGGCACGTTGGCATGGTGGATGCGCGGGTTTTCGAAGATCACCTGCCCCGACTGGGCATCCACGAACACCCAGGCGCGGTAGAGGGGCTGGCTGGCGTAGATGTCGAACTTCCAGGCGAGGCGTGGGGGCGACTTGCGTTCGTAGTCGGGCAGGATGACCAGTTCGCCTTTCGGCAAATAGGACGCGTCCTGCTGCCACATCCATTCCTCGGCGGCCACGTGGGCCAGCGCATGGTCGAGCGCCTGCTGCTTGCCGATGGCGGGTTGGACGGGCGTGCCCGCCACGTGCACCATGTTGGTGCTGATGGTTTCCACCTTGCCGTTGCGGGCGTGCAGCGTCAGGGTGACGCCTTCCACGGGCACACCCTGATAGAACAACTGGTACTTTTCGTGGTGGAAGCCCAGTGCATCGTCCCACTGTTGGACGAGCGACAGCTCCTCGCCCGGCGAAAGGGTGAGGTAATGGCCCAATATTCGCTCCGTGGAGCCGTTCTGCAGGTCGGGCTGTACCCTGATGACGTCAGGGTACTTTTTTGCGTAAAGCGGTTTTTGGGCGAAAGCCCCGACTGCCGTAGCCAGCAAAAGCAGCATGGCACAGCCGATGGACGTAAACGAGTGCTTCATGTTGAGTAGTTTTGGTTATGAAAAGAACGTGTAATAACCACTCCTTCCGGCCTGGTGGCCGGTCCGGTTACAGTCGGGTTCAGTTACGGGAAGGGGATATTGGGGCAGGGTGACTCGTGCGGCCAAAACTAATTTCAAAAACCCATGATCACCAAACTTTTTTTTGAAAAAATGTAGGAAATGAAATCGTGTTTGGTTTACACGAATATTCGGCAGGATAATGTTGGCGCATCATGTGGGGGCGGTCGGCAACGAGCTGACCGGCGCTTCGTAACTTTGTCCACCCAACGGAGTTGCATGATTCGACTGAGCTTTTTCCTCTTGTTTGTGTGTGCCGGTGTCCAGCTGTCGTTTGGCCAGCACCGGACGGTGCAGCACTACGTCTTTTCGACGGATTCTATCGAGGAGCTGGAGATCGTGTTGCCCGACAGTGTGGACATTCGCTTCTGGCCGGGCAATACGGTGCTGGTGGAGCAGCACATCTTTATGGGGCATGCGTCCAAATACCTCTTTGCCCATTTTCTGGAAAAGACCGACCGGTACCGCATCGAGGGCGAACGCGAGGGGGACTTGCTGCGCGTGGCGCCGGTCGTCATGGTTCGGGAGCCGCTTAGGGACAAGGACGGCTTCCTGATCGAGGAGGAAGTGCGGTACGTGGTTTACATGCCCGATGTGTTCGAGCCTTTTGCCGCGAATCGCTGGCGCAGAAAGGCCCGGCCCGAGTGAGGTGGTAATCTTTATGAAAGAGTCCCATGCAAAAATGGTTGAGGGTTGAGGGTTTTAGTTTAAAGTTTAAAGTTTAGTGTTTAAAGTTGATTAACATTATTTTACGAATTCAGATTGCATATCTATCGTCCATCGTCTATCGACTTTTTGCAGTAGGCTCATTTAATAAAAAGAAGGGTCGAATCCTCGGTTCCTCACATCCTCTCTGCAAATGCCCGGGAACATCCGCTCGACCCTCTATGCCGGTTTATCCCAAACCCCTCCGTTTTGGGTATAAACCCTGACCAACGAAAACCAACGAGCTTGTTATGAGTACACGCGTACACGTAGATTCGGAGATCGGACCGCTTCGGCGGGTCATCGTTCACCGCCCCGATGAGGGCATTGCGCGCATCTCGCCCCGTCGGGCGGGTGAGCTGCTGTTCGACGACATCGTCCACCTGCCGCAGATGCAGGCCGAACACGACATTTTCCGCAAGGTGCTGGAGGCATTCGTCGGGCCGGAGAACGTGCTCGAGACCCAGCAGCTGCTGCAGGAAGCCATCGAGACCGACGAGGAAACGAAGGCGTGGATGATCGAGCGGGTGATCGACTACGAGGAGTTGCCTTCGTTCTACAAACCCAAGCTGGAGGTGCTCGATGCCCGCGAGCTGGCCGAGACGCTCATCACCGGCTACCACAAGAAGGAAGACCTCATCCTTTTCGACCCCATTCCCAATTTCATCTTCACGCGCGACATCGCCGCCGTGGTGAACGACCACGTCATCATCACGCGGGCGGCCAAGGAAGCACGCTTTCGCGAAAACTTCCTCACGCGCCTCATCTTCTGGTCGCACCCCATCTTTCGGGGCATGCGCGAAGAGGGGCGCCTGATCAACCTCAACCACGTGGACGAGTTTCCACCCAGCCGCCGCGGCGAGGTGGTGAGCATCGAGGGGGGCGACATCATGATCCTCAACCGCGACTACCTGCTCATCGGCTGCTCGGAGCGCACCAACGCCCACGCCATCCACTCGCTGGCGCGCGTCCTGTTCGAAAAGCAGGTGGTGAAAAACGTGGTGCAGATCAACATCCCGAAGGATCGGTCGTACATGCACATCGACACCATCTTCACCCAGATCCACCGGCACCACGTGGTGGCCTACAAGCCCATCGTGGTGGACGGACTCAGCTCCAACGTGGAGGTGCTGCGCCACAACGGCACGTCGAGCTTTTACCACTCGATCCGCGACTTCCTGGTCAACGAGATCAATCCCAACATGGAGTTCATCCTCAGCGGTAAGGGCATCTCGCCCTATCAGGAGCGCGAGCAGTGGACCGACGGCTGCAATCTGGTGGCCGTGAAGCCGGGCGTGGCCCTCACCTACGACCGCAACCCGTACACGGAGGAGGCATTTCGCGAAAGCGGCTACCGCATCCTCCACGCCAACGACTTCCTCGCAGGTGTCGAAGCGGGCACGCTGGATCCGCACGAGCTGGAGATGACCATCATCACGCTGCCGTCGAACGAGCTGTCGCGCGCCCGTGGCGGCTCGCACTGCATGACCTGTCCGGTCGAGCGGATGTAGGCGCCGGCCGGCGCTTTGGTGGTGAAAAGGCACCTGGGAGGGGGCCATCAACCCTCATCGAGGCCGGGCATGCGGCGTCCTCTGCGGGCATAGAGTGCGCGGAGGACGTCGCGCATGTCTGCGGGCATGAGGTCGAGCGTGGCGCGGGCCAGATCGTCGGGTATGCCGTAGAGCGCTTCGGCCAGGCCGCCGGCGATGGCCGCCAGCGTGTCGGCGTCGCCGCCCAGCGAGATGGCATTGCGTATGGCCTGCTCGAAGCTGTCGGCCTCGAGGGCGCAGATGATGGCTTCGGGCACGGTGCCCATGCAGGTTTCGTCGAACTCGTAGTCGGGCCGGATCTCGTCCACGCTGCGGAGCATGTCGTATCCGTAGCGCACGTCGATGTAGTGGCGTATGTCGGTGCGGTCGACGCCGTGCAGCGCGTGGAAGATGGCTTCGGTGATGGCCGCGGCCCCTTTGAGGCCTTCGGGGTGGTTGTGCGTCACGGCCGTCACGCGTTCGGCCATGGCCAGTGCTTCTTCCAGCGTGTCGGCGAGGAAGGCGGCGGGTGCGACGCGCATGGCGGCGCCGTTGCCAAAGCTGTAGTACGGTTCCGTCTCGTCGCTGAAGAGCCATCGGCTGAACATCCCGCCCCAGCCCGAGTCGGGATAGCGGTGCCCCCAGTCTTTGAAGGCCACTACCACGTCGCGCTCGTTGAGGAGCGCATCGGCCACGGCGATGGTGAGCACGGAGTCGTCGGTGAACTGGGGGGTGGAGGGGAGCAGCGGCCCGAAATCGGTCGTCTTGACGGGGTTCCATTCGAATCGGGCGCCAGCGAGGTCGCCAATGAGGTTGCCAAGCATGGTGGAAGGGGTTTGTAGGCTTGCCAATCAAGGTTGAGTGCCCTGCAAAAATGGTTGAGCGTAAATGCGTGACACGTGACGACGTAATTTCCATTGGCCTTCGTCCATCGACATTTGCACCTGGCGCAGGTTGGATCGGCCAAAATCACGCTTTTTCCCCCTGCAAGGCCGCAAACACGCTACGCTA
>CAYNYN010000161.1:0-7980 GCA_964401445.1 uncultured Saprospiraceae bacterium
GATCGCCTTCCGGCAAAAAGCAAACGGGCTGCCCGAAGGCAGCCCGCTGCTCATACCACCTCTGTACCGTCTCATCAGGCATCGGTAGCCAGATGAATGTTCTCGATCTTCCCTTTCTTCACGAACTCTACCTTGACGTTGGTCTCATAGAAGGAGGTGGAGCCACCGATGAGGTCGCTCAGGCAGACGTCCTTCAGCACGGGGTCGGTGCGGAATACCGAGTTGGGGCATACGCCCTTCTTCCGATCGGGATCGCCCTTGATGAGCTGCCCGTCGATGACGGTATCGTTGGCGCCATAGGCCCAGTGGCCAAACGACCACGACACGGCGATGACGCCCGGGCGCACGAACTCGGCCAGCTTGACCTGCCCTTCCACCGGGATGCGCTGCCCGGTGCGCAGATCCCACATGCCGTCGGGGTTGGTAGCCGACGTGAGGCGGACGATGTCGCCCTCGCCAATGCCGATGGAGGCAGCCGTCCGCTTGTTCATGAGGATGTAGTTCTTGGGCAGGACGTTGGCCAGCCAGTAGTTGTTGGGCAGGGTGCGGCTCTGACCGCCCAGGATGTGCTTGTAGGTGATGAGCCGGAACGGGAACTCATCGCCATCATCGATGGGCCGATCGTCGTAGCCCTTGGGCGGCTCGAATACCGGATAGCCCTTGAAGCGCTTGCCCGTGTACGGATGGCGCCCCTCGGCCACCTCTTCCACGTAGATGCTGAACAGCCCCTTGAACGGATGCGGCAGCTTGTCGCCCGACTGCTCATAGACGGTGAAGTCTTCGAATCGGCCGCCGCGGCCGAGTACATAGACCACCTTACGCCACCAGTTGTTGCCTTGCGCGTCGATCACGGCCTGCTCCCAGCGCTTCGGATCGTACACCGTCTCGGGCAGGTGGCGCCGCGCTTCGAGGAAGAGCTTCATCTCTGCCTCGTCGGCATCGGGCACGGCATCGCCGGGCTTGTCGCCCGCAGCGATATTGGCGATCATCTTCAGGAAAAAGTCTTCGGGGCGCTTGAGCGGCATGCCTTCGGCAAAGCCGTTGTCGCCGAAGCCCGGCAGGCCGAGGCGCTCGGCGATGCCCAGCATGATGGCCTCCATCGAGATGGGCATCTCTACGCCAAATACCTTGCACGTTTCGACCATGGGCGCCACGGCCGGCTGACGAATCTTGCTGCACTTGGTAGGCACGGCCGGGGTGGTGTGCGGCGTGCCCCAGCGCTCCCAGATTGCCATGTCGGGGAACACGTAGTCGGCATAGATGGTCGTATCACCCAACACGATGTCGCATTGGAACGTCAGCGGAATGGCGTCCACGTCCATCAGGGCGTCGATTTGCGTTTGGGCGCCGGGGATGGACAATGCCGGCGTGCCCTTGTGCAGGAAGACCGCCTTGACGGGATAAGGATAGCCGGCCCGTGCTGCGGGCAGCACTTCCTGGTAAACGTTGTTCGTGAACGGATACCAGGGACGACGAGCAGGATAACCCTCGTCCTGGAAGAAGGTGCTGTCCTCGTAATGCGAGCCTTCCTTGGTGATCTTGTGTCCGAAAGCGGTCAGCTTGCCCGGATGCAGGGCCTTGAGGTTGAAAGGCTGCCCCGGCTTGTCGCCCACCTCGTGCCAGTGGCCGCCACCCGAGCTGAGCCCGCCTTTCCAGCCCACATTGCCGTTCAGCAGGTTCAGGCTGATGAGGGCCGTCCCATTGTAATAGCCATTGGTATGCTGTACGGGCCCGCGATAGAATTCCACCACGGCCTTCTTGCCATGCTTGGCAAAGCGGGCTGCCACTGCCTCGATGTCTTCGGGATCGATGCCCGTGTAGCTGGCCCACTCTTCGAAGGTCTTGCTCATCACGTAGTCGTAGTAAATCTGGAAGCCCGTCTTCACCTCGATGCCGTTGAGCTCTCCTTCGAAGAACAGCTCACCTTCCACCGGCGTGTCCCCATCGGGGCGCACCGGCTGGGGCCGCCCGTCGCGCATGACGACGAAGGTGTGCTCGTCGCCCAGGCCGATCTCGGAAGCGCGCAGGAAGGCTCCCGGCCCATCCTCTTCGATCTTGACCAGCCAGGTGGCATTGGTGTATGCCGTCTCGCCGTCCGCTTTGGCGGCTGCCATGTTGGCGTTGGTCAGGAACGTCTTGTCGTACAGCTCACGCGACAGCAGGTAGTGCGCCATGGCATGGGCACATGCCGCATCCGAGCCCGGCTTGATGGGCAGCCACTTCCACGCTTTGGCGGCCGTCTTGGTCAGGCGCGGGTCCACGACCGCAAACTTGAGGTTGCCCTCCGTGAGGCCATTGGTCAGCAGCGGCGAAGCCATCGGAGGACCGAAGTTGGCTTCGAAGGGGCTGGTGCCAAAGAAGATGATGAACTCGACGTTGTGCAGGTCGGGCTTCATGTGGTGCTTGCCGCCACCCCACTTGCCGTCCTTGTACTGGTCGGTCATCTTTTCGTAGGCGATGTGGTGCGACTGTTCGCATACCGTGGTGTGCTCGTACCAGTTGACCGAACCAAAGCCGCCGTTGAGCCAGCGCTTGGCAAACTCCTTGCGGCCGTGCTCGATGCGGCCTGCCAGAAAGACGAACTGGTTGTTGACCGGGCCGAGGTCGGGGCGGTCGGGGTCGATGAGCACGTCGAGGTGGTCCTTGTACTTTTTCTTGAACTCCTCGCGCGTCATCTTGCCCTTGCCCACGGCCTTCGCATCCGCTGCCATCTGCTTCATGAGCTTGGGGTCGCGCATGCGATACAGCTCCTTGAGGCCGGGCACGTGGCGGTTCTCCTCGCCCGGCACGTGGGCAAAGAGCTTGCCGCCGTTGACGATCTCATCGAGCGCCTGCTCGAAGGAGATGGTCTGCCACTTGTTCTCACCCCGCTTGCCGGCCCGCTTCAGCACCTTGACCAGGCGGTAGGGGTCATACAGCGACTGAATGCCTGCCTGCCCTTTCGGGCAAATGCCGCCATCGACATAGGCCCCCATCAGCGGCGACCATTCGTAGTCGAGCTGGCGCGTGAGCGTCTGTGGCGAATAGGGGTTGCCGTCGATCTTGACGGCCACGCCGTTCTGCACCTTCACCTTGATGGGGCAGGACGTGTGGCACTGCAGACAGCACGTGAGGATCTGGTTTTCGGCATTGTTGAGCCCATAGCCCGAAGCGCCAGGGTTCTCCGGCCAGTTCTTCTCACGCACCATGTTGCAGCCCGCAGTAGCCAGCAAGGCCGCGCTGCCGCCCAGAAAGGCCGTCGTCTTCAGGAAATCCCTGCGCGAATTGCGGATCTTTTGTCCGTCAATTTCCGGTGCAGGAATATGCTTCTTTTTCTTTTCCTCTTTCATGATCAGGCGTGTTTAGAGGTTTCCAATTCAGGATTTTCGAAAAGCGGGAGGTTGCGATAGGCCAACATGAACAGGAAGACGATCAACGCAATACCTCCAATGCTGGTGGCCCACTCCCAGAAGCTTGGGAAGTACTCGAAAGCCATCCGCCAGTGGCGCAGTACCCCTTCCAGGCCGGGCACGGGCGGTGCCACGAAGGCGGGGATCACGATGTTGAACCGCACGGCAATGATGCCAATGACTGCCGAGAGCCCGGCCAGACCCAGCCAGTTGATGTCGTCGCGCTTGAAGATGTAAATCAGGATGGGCACCAACATCACCATACCCACCTCGCCGATCCAGAACATGTACCAGTACGGCCCGAACAGGATCTTGTGCCAGATCTCCATGTGCTCGGGAATCTGACCGTAGAGGCTGACGAGCACGTCGGCAATCAGCAACAGAATATCGACGGCCAGGAAAATGATCATCCACATGGCCAGCTTCCTGACGATGGCCGGATGATCGGGGTCCTTTTTGTTTCCGAAGAAGCAGTACAGGAAGGTCATCAGCCCCGCGCCCGACACGAGCGCCGATACCAGGAAGATGATGGGGAAGATGGGCGAATACCAGTAGGGCCGCGCCTTCACTACGGCAAACAGGGCACCCGTACCCCCGTGTACGCCGATGGCGATGGGAATGCCGATGGCACCCAGCAGTACCGTCATCTTCATGGCCCTGGCCTTCATGGCCTGCCGTCCTTCCTCGGTGGCCGGCAGTTCATATCCCAACGAAAGCCAGTGGTAGAGTTTTTTGCGGAAGCCGGTAGCCTGCAGCTTCATCTCGGCCAGATCGTCGCGCATGAGATAGTAGAGCTCTGCAGCGATGATCACCACATAGATCACGTAGAAGGCCGACTCCCAGGCCAGCACCGAGGGGTAGTTCCAGAAGATGAATACGTTGAGGAATCGCCAGGGATGCCCCAGGTCGATCCAGATGAACAACATGCCGGCGAGCAGGGCGAAAATGGCGGACAACAACGCCAGCCTGCCGGCCTTTTCAATGTCTTTCTGACCAAAGACGTAGATAAGGGTGGAGAACAGGAAGCTGCCTGCAGAAAGACCGATGAAGTAGATGTAAAAAGCAACCCACATGCCCCAGGGCACGCTCGAAGTGAGGGCCGTGACTTTCATGCCCTCCACCAGACGGTAGCCGATGGCAAGCACGCCCAGGAGCCCCAGGAAGCCTGTGAGATAGAGAAACAACTTGTTGTTTTTCATGGCTGCTGGTTTTGGCTGATCAGATCAGATAATAGACGTTGGGTTCCGTACCGAGCTCCTCTTTGAGGCGCATCACGTTGTTGCTGGCAATGAGCTCGCTCACCAGCGACTTGTGATCGTTCTTGTCGCCAAAGAAGGTAGCGCGGCCGATGCAGGTCACCACGCACTGGGGCAGCAAGCCTTTTTCGATGCGGTGCAGGCAGAAGTGGCACTTGCGCGCATTGCCCACGGGCGAATCTTGCCCATCGCGCTTCCACTCCTTGCCGTATTCGTGGTTGGCTTCCTTTTCATAGGGCATGAGGCCCCACAGACCTTTGTCCTCGGTGTAGTACTCACCCCAGTCGAACGAGCGCGCCTGATAGGGGCAGGCCGTCAGGCAGTAGCGGCAGCCGATGCAGCGCTCGTAGTCGATGGCTACGATTCCGTCGGGGCGCTTGAAAGTGGCATTCACCGGGCATACCGGCGTACAGGGCGGATTCTCACACTGCATGCACGGGCGCGGAATGAAACGCCGCGTCACGTTGGGATATTCACCGATCTCATCCTTGATCACGGGACGGTACACCACGCCCGGCGGCAGGTTGTTCTCGGCGCTGCACGCAATGGTACAGGCATTGCAACCCACGCATTTGCGCGTGTCGATGACCATGATCCAGTGCCGCTCTTCTACCGGTTTTTCGAGGGCACGGCGCACGTCGCGCATCATGCGCAGCAGCATGTCCTCGCCCGGCCGCTCGGGCGGCAGTTCGGGTAGTTGCTGGATCAGGCGCTCGGTCGTTTCGCTGGTAGACGCCTTCGCCTCGAACTGATCGCTCATGAGCGCCGGCACGAAGAGCGAGGCGAATACCGCCGAGCCGAATTTTTTCAGGAAATCGCTCCGGTCGATCCCCCTGGCTTTCGGCTTTTGATCGCTATCTTTTTTCATAGGAATCGCTTTTTAGATTGTGAATAAGGGGGCAGTCCCTTTCAATCTTCCTTGTCATAGACATCGTCGATCCAGGAAAGCAGGGTCATTGCATGGGGAAAGCCCACCGTCGGCATGGCCAACAGGGCCACGTGCTGCACTTCCTCCTTGCTTATGCCCAGGCGGCGGGCCTTGCGCACGTGGGCATGGAATCCACCTTCCAGGCGAGCCGCACCCGAGATGGCGCATTTGATCAGGGCACGCGTGCGCTCATCGAGCGGGCCCGCCGCATGCACGGCATCGCCCAGCGCACTGTAGGCACGTGCCACCTCTGGAAAGTCCTTGGTGAATCGCACGAATCTTTTTGGAGGCTGGTCTTTCATGGCTTGGTTTCGAGTTTTGAAAAAGCAGGTTGATGGGATAGCGGAACAGGGAGCGGCATGGCAATTCCATGGCCGCCCCGTGCTCCCTCAGCAGCTTACTTGTCGCCGAAGCGATAGTACAGGGTGGTGCGCAGCACCACGTCGGGCTTGCGTTCTACGATGCCGTCTTTTTTCGGCTCGTAGACATTGACGTACAGGTTGGGGATGATATTCACCTTCGGATGGGGCGTGAAGTGCAAGCCCGCCAGGAAGAGGTGCTCGTCGTAGTTCTTGGAAGTCTCGTAGCTGAGCGAAGGATCGTAGTTGGTATCCGGATCGAACAGGTCGTAGCGCAGGAACAGGCGCACATGCTCGCCGATGAAGGGCAGGTCGTTGGTGAAGAAGACGGAGGCAAGCAGGGGCTTGGTGGTCACGGTGCCCTTCCCTTCGAAAGACTGATCGAGCAGGCTCTGGCTCACCTCGGCCCCCAGACGCCAGTGCTTGCGCTCCACCGAAAGGAAGCCACGCACGATGGTGCGCGAGATGTCATTGCCAAAGTTCTTGTAGTTGGCCATGAGCTCGAGGCTCAACGCCCCGTCGAAGAACTTTTTGAACACCGACCCATAGTATTCGAGGTATTTGTCGCTACCGGGCTTGTTGCCGTCGCCGTTGCCGACCATGAGCACGAAGCCCGAGCTTCCCTGCGCGTCGAAATTTCCCGAGAAAGAGACGCCCTGGTCGGCCGACTGGCTGAAGCCACGCAGGTCAAGGGCTTCTTTTTCTACCGAACGGTATCCCCACGCCTTTTCCGGGAAGGCAAACACCGGCGTCGGAATCAGGCCGACCCGCACCGTCGAACCCGGAATGCCCGGCACGGCATTTTTCCATTCCAGCATACCCAGCTTCACGGCAAAGCCAAACTTGCCGTTGCCCGTGACGTTGGAGGCATTGCTCTCCATCAGCACACGGGCGCTCAGCTTGTCAGAGATCGCGTAGTCGTACCCAAAGTACAGGCGGCGCAGTTTGCCACCCAGTGCTCCTTTTTCCGTCTTGGCGTACTCGGCTTTGCCCCAATAGAGCGTATCGCCACCGACCTTGTAGTACATGTCACCGAAAGCATAGCCCCATAAATGCCCTCGCGACTGTGTTTCCTGGCCTGTGGCAGCAAAGGCCCACATCAGGAAAATTGCAACCGCCAATGATTCCCATATCCGGCTTTTCATGGCAATGTTTTTTGGTGAAAAACGATTGTAACATCGGTCACAATTTTCCCATGGCGAATACCGGTCACCAATGACAATTCCCACTTTTCCAAGTGACTATTATCACATTCACTGGTAACAAATGGCATCCCTTCATCAGGCCACAAGGGCTACCTCTGCCCCATCCATCAGCAAAAGAGACAGAGTATGTGCTGGCACCGGATGACACGTCTGGGATGGGAGTTATTGGTTTGCTACCCGATATGGTTTGCGGGCACACTTCTGCAGCCAGGGCCAGGCACTGTGAAGGTGTATTGCGCGCTTTCGACGCACAGTACCATTTCCATAAAAGGCCGCACCAACGTGAGCAGCTTCGAATGCCAATCCAACGCCCACGCCATCTCGCGCGAGGCCGCACTCCTTTTCGAAGGCGGGGGCGCGCGGCTCACCTTCCGGGATGCACGCCTGGTGGTAGTGGCTTCACAGCTCGACTGTGGCCTGGAAGCCATGAACAGCGACCTTCGGCAGGCGCTCAAAGTTGACCGCTATCCGCTCATCTACATCGACCTGATACGGGTGCGCAACGAGTCCTGCGAGATGCTGCAGCCGGGCGAGCCGCCCAAATGGTACGAGCTCGAAGTGAAAGCCCACATTGCCGGCATGCGCCGCACGCTGTATCCGAAAGTAGCGGCGCAGATCGTCGAGCCGGGGTTGCTGCGCCTGCAGGGAGACATCACCCTCCATCTGCCCGACTTCGGAATCGAGCCTCCTGCCGCGCTGTGGGGCATGGTGCGCGTAGCGCCCGACATCGAGGTCACCTACGACCTGCTGGTACACTACCAGCTTCAATGATCGTCGGCCCATCGTTGCAGCCGCCCATCGATCCATGCGCGCGTGCGGGCGACGAGCTCCCTGGGATCGTCG
>CAYNYN010000162.1:0-7951 GCA_964401445.1 uncultured Saprospiraceae bacterium
GCTGGTCTTTTCCTTTCATGGGTACTTGGGTTTTGTGTTTCATGGTCATCGCTTTTACTTGAAGACGGGGTAATAGAAAAATCAACTTTTAAGTTAATTGCTCATCAGTAACCCTTCAGGGGAGCTTTTTGTTCGAGGCATTGGGACTCAGTAGCTTTCCGACCTCACTCGCCTTACTCCATTTCTTCCTCTCTGTCGCCATCGCAGAGGTGTTCTATTTCAATCAAAAGTAGTTTATAAATTTGAAAATCAAACGTTTACGAGCCTTTTAAAGGCTCGTAAACGGCTGTCTTCATTCCTCGCACAGCGTTGAAATTGCGGCATTTGCGTGCATGCCGGTTCTGTTTTTTTTTAATTAAAAGTTAGTATTTCTAACTAAAATTAGAAATCCTTACTAAATTTGTTCCGAACCAAAAAGCAAACGCCATGAAAGGGGCAATGTCCCTTTCTGGATGCTGGTCTTATTGTTCACCTTAAAAATCACGGGAGTTATGGCACAAATACCAGGCTACACCTACGGGTCGCCCGAGCTGGCGACATCGCCCGTCACGCTCGATGAGCTCGAGCTGCTCAAAAAGACGCTTCTGTGGACCGAAGAGGACGAGCGCTACCTGCGCATGGCTGGTGAAGTACTCGAGGACCAGATCGAAGACGTGCTGGACTTGTGGTACGGCTACGTAGGCAGCAACGAGCACCTGGTCTATTACTTCACGCACGAGGGCGAGCCGGTGGGCCCGTATCTGGACGCCGTGCGCAAGCGCTTTGGCCAGTGGATACGCGACCTGTGCAACCGGCCCTGGGATCAGGACTGGCTCAACTACCAGTACGAGATCGCCCTGCGCCACCACAGCACGAAGAAAAACCGGACCGACGGCGTGGAATCGGTGCCCATCGTGCACGGGCGCTACCTCATTGCCTTCATCTATCCGCTTACCGCTACCATCAAGGATTTCCTGGCCAAAAAAGGGCACAGCCCCGAAGAGGTGGCTGCCATGCACGATGCCTGGTTCAAGGCCGTGACCCTGACGGCCGTGCTGTGGACGTATCCCTATTTCAAGGAAGGTGAGTTTTGAACGCCAAAAAGTGCAATACCATGGAACAGCCCCTGCAAGTAGCTGTGTGGGACACCTGGGTCACCAAACCCGATGGTACCCGCATGCATTTCGACATCATCGTACCCGAAGACCAGTCCAGGCCCGAAATAGTCTATAACTTCGGCCACGAGTATCTGCGTGAAAAAGGGCTGGGTGGGCTCGAGCTCGAGTCATCGACCTGTGCGTACTGCCACAGCGAGCCGTGCCGGCCCGAGTGGGCCGCACAGATCGAGGCGCGCGGCTACGCCATCCACGAGATGGAGGGCTGCCGCTGAGCCTGCCAGCCGCAACGACATGGCATGAAGCAAAACGTTTTCGACCCCGATTTTCAGAACCAGGATCTGGACGCGCGCATCGTGTCGGCACTGGAGCGGGTAGGGGCCGCCTTCCGGGTGATGCTCTGGCGGCAGTCCTACCCGCTCTCGCTTAGTCCCATCCAGGCCCAGATCCTCGTGTTCGTGCGGACCCACAAAGAGGACCTGTGCACGGTCAGCTATCTGGCGAGCGAGTTCAACACGAGCAAGCCGACGCTGAGCGAGGCGGTGCGCACGCTCGTCAGGAAGGGGCTGCTGCGCAAGGTGCCCTCGTCGCGCGACCAGCGCAGTGCCCTCCTGCGCCTCACGCCCGAGGGCGAAAAGCTGGCCGACGAGGCGAGCGCCTGGCCCGAAGAGATGCTCGAGGTCGTACGCCGGCTCGATATCGGCTGCGAAAAGGAGCAGTTGCTGCTCACCCTGCTCGAGATCATCCGGCAGTTGCAGCGGCGCGGCGTCATTGCCGTGCAGCGCATGTGTTTTCAGTGCGTGCACTATCGTGCCCATCACGACGGCCACGCCCACTACTGCAACCTCATGGGCGAACCCCTTCAGACGGCAGCGTTGCGCATGGATTGCCCGGAGTTCGAGGAGGCGGTGGAAAAATGAAAGGCAAGGGAACGAGCCCTTGCCTCGGGTGATATTTGCCGAAAGGCGAATGAATCCGTTCACAGCACGACCTCGTCGGTGATGATCCAGGGTTCGTCATAGGAGTCGAGCAGCTCGCGGATGAGGCGGCCGACCCAGGCATAGGAAAGATTCATCTTGCTGCTGACCATCATGAAGGTGTCTTCTTCGCTGACCAGCACGAGCAAGCCCTTGACGCGCCGGCCATCCTTGTTTTCGCGCACCAGCACGTGCACGCGCGTGCCTTCGTCTTGTACCAGCACCAGATCGGTATAGCCCTTCTTGCGGGCGCCGCGCACCATGTGGTCGATGGCAGCCACGGGGATGTTGTTGGGACCGTCCTCGTTGTAGAGGATGCGCGTCTTGCCCACCTTGCGCGCCAGGCGCAGGGCCACCCTGGCTTCGGGCTCTTCGACGAAGGGAATGGCCGCCGTACTTGCGAAGTCGATCAGCCAGCCCGGAACGATGAAGTTCTTCACTTCGGGGCCGGGCTTCCAGGTGCGGTAGAACTGGTTGATGGGCCGCACCTGCGCCGCCATGAGCAGGGGCAGGCCAAGCAGAGCGGCGAGTAGGAGGATCCGTTTCATGATAGGTGCTTTTTAGTTGAGGATTCGAGTTCTCTGCGAAAATGGGTGAGCGTGTGGCGTTTGTCTCACGAAAAGTCGCAACGATACGCCACGTCTTCTTTCTTTTGTCCATCAGTCCATCGACTGCTTCAACTTCATGAATCGACCACGAAGGTGGCAGAACAGAAAAGGGAGTGCCCTTCGCGCGTTCGCTCCGGGCACTCCCGTGCCATAACAGAGGTTATTGATCTTCGAGTTTTTCGAGGTGCTCGGCGCCTTCCACGTTGAGCACCTTCGACAGTTCGCCGATTTTCTTGAGGTCGATGTTGCCCACGAAGCTGAGCATGACGAACTCGTCGTGCTCGCCCACGAGCAGCAGCAGCTCCTGGATGCGGTCGCCGGACTCCTTGACGAGGAACTCGACGTTGTCGCCGCTCTTGTTGTCGCGTACGGTCATCAGCACCTCGTAGCCCTTGGTGGGCAGTGTGCTTTTGGCTTCTTCGAAGAACTTCTGTGGCGTCACCTCGGTGGTCAGGATGCGCAGGCCCTGGAGGTCCTTGATGATATCGAGGGCGGCCTGCGCTTCGGGATCGCCCGTTTGCAGATCCATCTTCGAGACCATGTCGAACATCTTGGGGCTGATGAAGACGACGGTAAAGCGGTCGTCGTGCATGTACTTGTCGAAATATCGGGCGATGGCGTCAGTCTGGGCATGGAGGCCCAAGCTCATCATCAGGCCCACTGCCAGTGCAATCAGTCTCATTTGATACGTCGTTTTTGAATGGTTGGTGAACAATCAGGTGAATGAACGGCACGTGCCGGGTGCGTTCCCCGCGGGTATATCTTGTGCGTCGGGCACATCAGTTGGTCTTGATGACGCGGTCGATGAGCTCCACGCGTTTGATCTCTTCGGCGGCCTTGCGGCGGCCGGCGTCCATGCGGCTGGTCAGGAACTCGAGTGCCGCGATGGTTTGCTGATAGGCCAGCTCGGGGTCGTCGATCTCGCCTTCGGTCAGCACGATGGCCGATTGCCGGTGTTGGGACGACACTTCTTGCCAGTTGCGCGCCACGAACACGGCCATGACCAGCAGGGCGGCGATGGCGGCCACCTGTGTCAGGCGGCGCGTCCACAGAGGCACCACGCGGGCCGGGGCAGGCGCCGGCGTGGCCTGGATTTTTTTCTGCAGCCTTTCGGCAAAATCGGCCGAGGTGGTGCGCCGACGCTCGTGCTCGAGCATGACGAACCAGGGGCGACAGGCTTCCAGATGGGGTGGCAGCTCGTGCTGCTCGCTGAACCACTGCCGCAGCAGGCGCTCCTCTTCGAGCGTCGTCTCGGCCTGGAAGTATTTTTCGACGAGTGCTTCTATTTGTCGTACAGTCATGGTTATTGATGTTTGTGGCTCATGGCCTGCAGGGTCCGGTGTTGGTTTGGGTTTAAAGTTTAGTGTTTAAAGTTGATTCACAAGGTTGTTGCGAAGAGGAATTGAGCATCCATTGTCCATTGTCCATCGTCCATCGACTTTTCGCAGTAGACTCAAATCCTCAAATCCTCGATTCCTCACATCCTCTCCCTTCATTGCGCCTTCCAGTTTTCGGTCTGCTGCATGCGGTGGCGTATGGCCTGCCGGGCGCGGAAGAGGTTGACCTTCACCTGGTCGAGTGACAGCCCGAGCTGTTCGGCTATTTCCTTGTATGCCAGCCCTTCGATGTCGCGCAGATGCATTATTTCGCGCTGCTTGGGCGGCAGGTCTTCCATCCACTTTTTCACCAGCGCCACCGTTTCGTTCAGCTCGGTCTGCCGGTGTGGCGAGACGTTGCGGTCTTTCATGTCGTACCGGTTTTCGATGGGTTCGGTACGGCGATGCTTCGACCGCAACTTGTCGATGGCCTGGTTGCGGGTCAGGGTGGTGAGCCACGCTTCCAGGTTGTCGATCTCGTCGGCGCGGTCGCGTTGGTGCCACAGCTTGATGAACACCTCCTGCACCACGTCTTCGGCTTCGGCCTCGCTGCCCACGATGCGCAGGGCATAGCGGAACAGCTTGTCCTTCTGACTGGCGACCAGTTTCTGGAATGTTCGTTCTGTCATGGCAACGGGATGACGGACATGAGGAAAAGGATGTTACAGGTCCCCACGCTTTTTGGGGAAAAATTTTGCGAAAGCGAAAAACAAAGTGCAAGGGGCCATCATTCTTGGTATGGCGGTCGGCAACTCGCACCTTTGCGCCGCAATAGAAACCAAAAAAAAGGAGCCCGCCTTGCTGCGCGTGAAAAAAATAGACAAGCTGCTCGTCCAGTCCTTCCTGCCACCCTTCGTGGTGACGTTCTTCATCGCCCAGTTCGTGCTGGTGATGCAGACGCTGTGGGTGTACGTGGACGACCTGGCGGGCAAGGGCCTGGGTTTCTTTCTGCTGGTCGAGCTGATCAGTTACATGGCCGTGTCGATGGTGCCGCTGGCCCTGCCCATCGCGGTGCTGCTCAGCTCGGTGATGGTGATGGGCAACATGGCGGAGCGCTACGAGCTGTCGAGCCTCAAGTCGGCAGGGGTGTCGCTATGGCGCGTGATGCGGCCCTTGTTTTTCACGTCGGTGGCCATTGCGGTGTTTTCGTTCATCTGCTCCAACTACCTCATCCCCGTGTCGAACCTGAAGTTCAAGTCGCGCCTGTACGACATCCGCAAGGCCAAGCCGGCGCTCAGCCTCGAAGAGGGGGTGTTCAACGACGACTTCCAGGGCTATGCCATCCGCATCGGCAAGAAGCTGCCCGACGGCCGCACCATACGCGACGTGATGGTGTACGACCATACCTCGGGCACGTCGGGCCAGCTGTCGGCCGTGGTGGCGCGCGAGGGCGAGATGTTCGTCACGCCCGACGAGCGCTTCTTCGTCATGCACCTGCGCGACGGCAGCGAATACATGGAGCCCAAGCCCACCTACGAGGGGCGCCGCCGCAACTACCCCTTCGTGCGCGTGACGTTCAAGGAATGGCAGAAGGTGTTCGACCTGAGCGAGTTCCAGTTGCAGCGCACCGACGAGAGCCTGTTCAAGTCGCACCAGACCATGCTCAACGTGCGGCAGCTGCGCCACGCCATCGACTCCATCGAGCAGCGCCGCAACGACCGCATCCGCACCTTCAGCGACAACGCCACCAAGTATTTCCACCTCCTCAAGATGGAGCGCGACACGGCCGAGGCTCCCGTCGAGGCCGATACCATCCGGTCGGATACGGCAACCCCCGATACGTCGGCAGTGCGCCCCGACACGCGCGACAGCACGGGGCTGGCAGACTCGGCCGACATCAGGGTGGCCGCCGACACCTCGGCGGCCTCGGCGGCTGCCGACTCGAGTGCTGCCGCGCGGGAGCTGAGCCGACGCATGCAGCGGGCCCGCACCCGGCCGCCCGCCATCCCGACGGGCTTCGTGCAGCAGTACGAGGGCGCACTCGACAGCCTCGACTCCTTCATCCAGACCTTTCCCGAATACCGGCGCGTCGAGCTGGCCGACCGCGCCAAGTCGCTGGCGCGCAGCCTGCACAGCCAGGTCGTCTCGACCATCCGGATCGATGAGCAGATGCGCGAGGCATGGGTCAAGCACGTGTTCGAGCTGCACACCAAGTTCAGCATGGCCGTGGCCTGCATCCTCTTCCTGTTCATCGGTGCGCCCATGGGTGCCATCGTGCGCAAGGGCGGCTTCGGCTACCCCATCCTCATCTCCATCCTGTTCTTCATGCTGTTCATGATCATCACCATTTTCAGCAAGAACATCGCCGAACGCAACGTCATCCACCCCGTCGTGGCGGCCTGGCTGTCGTGCATCGTGCTGTTCCCCATCGGCTTGTTCCTCACCTGGAAAGCCGTCAACGACTCCAAGCTGCTCAACGTGGACCAGTGGTGGGTGGGCTTGCGGCGCATCTTCCGGCTGGTGAGGCGCAGAGGGTAGGGCATTTCCCCCTTTTTGCCATCCGCGTACCTTTGGGCTTTCGCCAAAAAACGAAGCCCCATGGAGTGGACGTGGATCGTGCAGCTCGGCCTGATGCTGGGCTTTCCGGCGCTGGCCATCGCTTTTGCGCAGCGCAGTGGCCTGGGCAAATGGCTCAGTCCGGTGGTGCTGTGCTATGCGGCCGGCATTGCCGTGGCCAATTTCGGCCTGCTCGAGGTGCACGAATCGCTGGCGCGCACGGGCAGCGAGCTGAGCGTGTTGCTGGCCATCCCGCTCCTGCTGTACAGCACCGACCTGAAGGCGGTATTGCGGCTGGCGCGGCCGGCGCTGCTGTCGTTCGGGCTGTGTGTGCTGAGCGGGGTCGCCGTGTCGGTGGGGGCGGCGCTGGCCTTCGGCCACCAGTGGCCCTGGGCCTGGCAGGTGTCGGGCATGCTGGTGGGCGTCTATACCGGCGGCACGCCCAACATGAACGCCATCGGCATCGCGCTGCAGGCGCCCGAGGAGCTGTTCGTCTATCTCAATGCCGCCGACGTACTCACCGGCGGCACGTACCTGCTGTTCCTGACGTCGGTGGGGCCGCGCGTGTTTGGCTGGTTGCTGCCGCCCTTCCCCGAGTCGGAGAAGCTACCCGCCCAGCCCGAGCCGCCGGCCCGCATGTTGCGCCACTGGCGCGGCATGCTCAAGGGGCTGCTCCTTGCCGTCGCCATCGTGGGCGGGGCGGCGGCCCTGACGTGGCTGCTCTTCGGCTCGCTCGACCAGCCGGCATGGATCATCCTGTTCCTCTCGGCGGGCAGCGTGGCGGCCTCTTTCGTGCCGGCGGTAAAGCAGTGGGAGGGCACCTATGAGGCCGGCGACTACCTGCTGCTCATCTTTTGCGTCTCGATCGGTCTGCTGGCCCACTTTGGCGATGTGCTGACCGAAGGAGCCACCATCGCCGGCTATACGGCGCTGGTGATGCTGGGCACCATCGCCTTGCACTGGCTGCTGGCGGCATGGGCCCGCATCGATCGCGACACCTTCGTCATCACCTCCACGGCAGCCATCTACGGGCCGCCCTTCATCGGACAGGTGGCGCAGGTGCTCGACAACCGAACCGTCGTCTTCGCCGGCATCGCCATGGGACTGGCGGGCTATGCGATGGGCAACTTCCTGGGCATCGCAGTGGGCAATGTGGTATACTTGCTTTTGCATTGAACGATGAGTCCCCTGAAAGAATGGTTGAGGGTTGAGCGTTGAGGGTTGGCCTTGCGTGACGCCCCCGCAATGTGGGGCAGGCTGTGATGGCGTGACGCCGTGACGCGTGACGCGTGACAACGTCTATCATAGGTAGTCCATCGTCCATCGTCCCTCGTCCATCGTCCAGAAAATCATTCACCTCATGTCCAAAAACAAGACCCAGCCCACGCAGGCCGACGTGC
>CAYNYN010000163.1:0-5984 GCA_964401445.1 uncultured Saprospiraceae bacterium
CCGTTCCCTTTTCGTCGTCCTGCTGTTGCTGGCTGCCGTCGTGCTCGAAATCGCCTTCTGGCAGCAGGATTTCGTTTTGGCCGAAGAGGGACCGCGGCTTCACCTGGGCGCCATTGCTTCGGCCGATACGGGCGCTTGCTCCCGCCTGGTGCTCATCCAGCCGTGGATGGAAGCGCGCGATTACGCCAGCGAGCGGGCCTTTCGGCAAAAGCTGGCAGGTTATTTTGCTGCTGCCGACAGCGCCGGCTTGCTGGGGCCGGGCAGCGTGGTCGTCCTGCCCGAGCACCTGGGCACCTGGCTGGTCGCCATGGACGAGTGGCCTTCGGTACTGACGGCGCCCACCATCGAGCGGGCCATGCAGCGGCTGGTCCTGACCAACCTGTTCGATTTTTTGCTCGCCTTTCGGCAAATGCCGCCCGCGCCGCAGCCTGCCCGCGCCGCCATTTTTCACATGAAAGCCGACCGGATGAGGCGGGCGTACGTGGCGGTGTTCCGCGAGCTGGCGCAGCGCTACGGGGTGCACGTCGTGGCTGGCAGCATCGTGTTGCCCGATACGCTGCTGGGTGGCCGGCTGGCCAACCTGTCGTTCCACTTTGCGCCCGACGGGCAAGTGGCCGTGTTGTCGCGCAAGGCCTTTCCCACCGCCGACGAGCAGACCTTCCTCGCCGCAGCCTCGCCCCGACAAACCGGCGTGCTCCATTTGCCGCAAGGCAAACTGGGCCACCTCATCTGTGCCGACGCCTGGTATCCCGAGCCCTATGCCCATTTGCGGCAGCAGGGCGCCGACTGGGTGGTGGTGTCGTCCTTCATCACGGGCGACGGCTACCTGCAGCGGCCCTGGAAGGGCTACGATGGCTTTGACGCGCCGCCCGACGTGGATGCCGCCGACACGGCGCGGCTGACCGAAGGTGAGGCCTGGCGCAAGTACGCCCTGGCGGGCCGGCTGGCCAAGAGCGGGGCCCGCTGCGGCGCCATGGTGGTGCTGCGCGGCGCGCTGTGGGACCTGGGCTCCGATGGGCAGTCCTTCCTGCTGAAGCATGGCAGGCGTTTTGCCCCCGGTGGCTGCGACAGTGCCTGTATCGTGGCGGCCTGCCTCGAATGTCGCTGATTGGGCAGGGCAGGGCAGTGGTCTTTCCGCCAATTCCGGCGACCTTTGTGCCACCATTGACCGCTTCCCCAAAACCAGACCCACATGTCCCGATCCCTTTTGCTTTGCTGTCTTTTCCCCCTTTTCGTTCAGGCACAGGATACCATTGGCGGCATCGTCAATACCTACGCCGCTGTGCTCGAGCTGGACTACTGCACGGGCCGTATCGGTGTCGGCGACACGGCCGGCTTCAGCCCGGGCATGCCTGCCCTGCTCATCCAGATGCAGGGGGCGACCATCGATGAGGGCAATGGCGCTTCCTTTGGCGTGGTGACGGACTGGGGCAGTGCCGGCCTGTTCGAGCGCGTGCTGATCGACTCGGTGGGCGCCGATGCCGTGTGGGTGGCGCACGAGCTGGTGCACCAGTATCAGCCTTCGGGGGGCGGCGTTCAGCTCGTTGGCATTCCGACGTTTACGGGCCACGTGGTCGTCGGCGACACGCTCAGGGCCCGCCCCTGGGACGGCCAGACGGGCGGCGTGCTGGCCCTTGACGTGGATGGCCTGCTCGAGCTGGCAGCACCCGTCGATGCGTCGGCCTGTGGCTTTCGCGGCGGACCCAAGGTGGCCGAACCCAGCCAGTGTCAGTGGTTCCTGCAGCAGAACGACTGGTACTATCCCATGGGCTCGTGGCGGGGTGCGCCCAAGGGCGAAGGCATCGCCGCCTGGATTGCGGGCAAGGAAGCCGGCCGCGGTCCCCAGGCCAACGGCGGTGGCGGCGGCAACGACCACAATGCCGGCGGTGGCGGTGGCGGTCATCTCACATCGGGCGGCCAGGGGGGCGAAGAGGTGCCGCCCAGCGTCTTCGGCTGCCACGGCCCCTATCCCGGCAAGGGAGGCCGCCCGCTCGACGCGGCGCCCGGCCTGCGCCTGTTCATGGGCGGCGGGGGTGGCGCCGGCCATACCGAATACCTGAGCGCCAGCAACGAAGGGGGGCGCGGCGGCGGCATCCTCATGCTGTGGGCCGACAGCCTGCGCACGCATGGCTTCCGCCTTTCGGCAAATGGCGAATCGCTGCCCGTGGCCAACGGCGAGAGCGGCGGTGGCGGCGGTGCCGGCGGCACCATCTGGCTCGACGTGGCGACGGCACTCGACACCATCCATGCCTGGGTACGCGGCGGCGACGGCGGCACGGTCGACAACCAGACGGGGCGCTGCGCCGGCCCCGGCGGTGGCGGCGCCGGCGGGCGCATCCTGACGCAGGTGCCCGTGGTGGCCGAGCTGGCCGGCGGACAAAATGGCATCAACCTCAACCCCGGGCCCTGCGACGACCCCGCCTCACAGGCGGCGCCGGGCGAGGCGGGCGTGCTGGCCCCGCTGCCCGATTTGCCGCAAGGCACCCAGCCCCTGGCCGATGGCCTCAGCTGGCTGCTCGAGCCCGCCGACGCCGTGGGCTGCGCGGGCGACACCGCCACCTTCGCGCTGGCAGCCGCCGGCCCGGGCGTGACCTACCAATGGCAGCGGTGGGACGGCACGGCCGGTACCTGGGTGCCCCTTGCGGAAACGCCGCCCTTCGCCGGCGTGGACGGCCCGCAGCTCGTGGTGGCCCCGCTCGCCGATACCCTCGACGGGCTGCAGGTGCGCGCCGTGGCCTCATCGCCCTGCTTCGACCCCATCATCTCCGTGCCCGCGACCTTGCAGGTGTGGCCGGCGCCTTCCGCTACCTTCACCTGGCAGGCCGTAGCCGATCAGGTGGTGAGCTTCCAGAGCGTGGCGCCACAGGCCGATTCGCTCTGGTGGGACTTCGGCGACGGCACCGGCAGCACGCAGGCGGCACCCGTCCACACCTTCCCCGCTGCCGACAGCTTTCTCGTGACGCTCACCGTCTGGCATCCCTGCGGCCTGATCGACACCTCGGCCTGGGTGGCGGCGGTGAGCGTGCCGCAGGCGGCCTTCAGCCTGCAGCCCACGCAGGGGTGTGCCCCACTCGAGGTGCACTTCTTCGACATGAGCACCGGGGCCGTGCAGGGGTGGGCCTGGTCGTTCCCGGGCGGTCAGCCGCCACAGAGCGACGAGCCCGACCCCGTGGTGGTCTATGCCGAGCCGGGTACCTATGACGTCACGCTGCAGGTGACCAATGCGGCGGGCAGTCACCAGACCACCATGCCGGGGGCCGTCGTCGTCTGGCCGCAGCCGCAGGCCACCTTCGACTGGCAGCTCGACGGGCTGACGCTCACCGTGGAGGCGACGGGCACGGCACAGACATGGTTGTGGGACTTCGGCGACGGCACGCCCGGCGTGTACGGCCCCAGCCAGAGCCATACCTATGCCGCACCCGGCCTGTACTACGTCAGCCTGCTGGCCTCCAACGGCGCCTGCTCGGCCCTTCAAACCATACCCGTGTGGATCGCCCTCACCGGTACCAGCGAAGCCGCACGCAGCGCGTGCCGCCTCGTGCCCAATCCGACCGAAGGGCAGGTCCGGCTGTCGTGTGCCGACGGCGGACCCGTCGAGATGGAGGTGTTCACCCCGGCCGGGCGACGCATGGGGCATTTTCGCCTTTCGGCAAATGAAGCCCTCGACCTGGCCGGCTGGCCGGCGGGCGTGTACTTCGTTCGCTGGCGCAGCACCGACCGCTCGGGCATCGAGCGGCTGGTCGTACTGTGACGGTGGTCACCAATGCCGGTTCATCCCGATGGTGGTTGAGGTGTTCTGTTGGAGACACCTCTCCTTTTGCACACACCAAAAAATAGAACCACCATGCTGTTCCGACAGATTTTCGATCCCAAGCTGGCGCAATACGCCTATCTCATCGGCTGCCAGAAAACGAAGGAAGCCATCATCATCGATCCCGAACGCGACATCGACCAGTACCTCGCCATCGCCGAGGAGGAAGACGTGCGCATCGTGGCCGTGGCCGAGACCCACATCCACGCCGACTTCCTGTCCGGCGCCCGCGAGTTTGCCGAAAGGCTGGGCGTCAAGCTCTACCTGTCGGCCGAAGGTGAAGCCGAGGGCTGGGGCTCCAACTGGGCCAAAAACGGCAACTACGATGTGACCTTCCTGCGCGACGGCGACACCTTCAAGGTGGGCAACATCGAGTTCAGGGCCATGCACACGCCCGGCCACACGCCCGAGCACATGAGCTACCTCGTGGTGGACCGCGGCGGCGGTGCCACTGAGCCCATGGGCATTGCCACGGGCGACTTCGTGTTCGTGGGCGACCTGGGCCGTCCCGACCTGCTCGAGTCGGCAGCCAAGGTGGCCGGCATGCGCGAGCCGTCGGCGCGCAAGCTCTACCAGTCGGCCAAGAAGTTTTTCGAGCTGCCCGACTACCTGCAGGTATGGCCCGGTCATGGCGCCGGCTCGGCATGTGGCAAGGCGCTGGGCGCCATCCCCGAGTCGACGGTGGGCTACGAGAAGCGCTACAACGCCTCGCTGGCGCCGGCGCGCGAGAGCGTGGACCTGTTCGTTGAGAACATCCTCAGCGGCCAGCCCGAGCCGCCCCTCTACTTCGCCCGAATGAAGAAGTACAACCGCGACGGCGTGCCCTTGCTCGGCGCGCTGCCGGCCCCGCGTCGCCTCTCGGTGCAGGAGCTGCAGCAGGCCGTCGCGCGCGGCGAGTGGACCATCGTGGACACGCGCCTCGACCGCGAAGAATACATGCGCGCACACATCCCGGGCAGCCTCTTTGCCCCCATGCGCAAGACCTTCAACACCGTGGTCGGCTCGCTCGTACCTGACGACCAGACGCCGCTGGTGCTCATCATCGAAGAGGACAAGCTCGAAGAGGCCATCCGCGACCTGGTGCGCATCGGCTACGACCGCATCGTGGCATGGGCCACGCCCGAGACGCTGCTGCGCTACTTCGACAACGGCGGTGCCCGCGCCGAGATCCCGGCCATCACCTTCGCCGAGGTGGCCAGGGGCGTGCAGGAGGGCACCCTCGAGGTGGTGGACGTGCGCTACGCGTCGGAATACCAGTCGGGGCACGTGCCCGGCGCCATCAACGCCTCGTACACGCGCCTGCCCGAGTACGCCGACCGCATCCCGAAGGACAAGCCGCTGGCCGTCCATTGCCAGACGGGTATCCGCGCCTCTGCAGCAGCGGCATGGCTGGCTGCCCATGGCTACGACGTGCGCTGGGTCAACGACGAGTTTCCGAACTATCACCAATACGGTCGCGTAGTGACCGAAGAGACGGTCGAGGCCTGACAAGGGTTTTTTACCGGAAAAAGGGCAGAACCCACGGCGGGTGCTGCCCTTTGGTTTTTGCGGAAGCGGGGGCAAACCCACGTTCAAAGCTCGCCCTTCTTCCTTCTGATGGCGTTGCGGATGCGGGCGGCGCTCTCGTAGTCTTCCTTTTCCAGGACGCGCTGCAACAGGCGTTCGAGCTCTTCGAGCGAGTAGTCTTCCAGCTTGCCGCGCTTTTGGGTGAAGGCCTTGCTGGGGTTGTCCAGCACAATGGCGGCAGCCTCCATTACCTGATCGTTGGTGAAAATCGGACAGCCCGTGCGCACGGCCAGCGCAATGGCATCGGAGGCGCGAGCGTCGATGTGCAGCGTTTGCCCATCGCTTGGTTTCTTGCAGACCAGGCGGGCGTGGAAGGTGTTGCCCACCAGTTGGTGGATGTCCACTTCCTTCAGTTCGAGCTGGCCTGCCTCGAGCACCTTGCACATCAGGTCGTGCGTCAGCGGACGAACGGGGTTCATTTTCTCGAGCGCAATGGCGATGGCTTGCGCCTCGAACGGGCCGATGATGATGGGCAGGCGCCGGAAACCCTTTACTTCCTCGAGCACCAGGACGTAGTTGCCCTGCTGCGATTCACTGGCAGAAAGCGCGATGATGTTCAGTGCGATGCGTGACACGGCATTCGGGTTTGTTTACAGGCCCGGTGGTT
>CAYNYN010000163.1:6084-7932 GCA_964401445.1 uncultured Saprospiraceae bacterium
CTCAACCCGCAAAGCCCGCCTTTTCCCAAACGATCCAGGCGCCATAACCGATGCACAGCACCGAGGACAGGATGCCCAAGCCCCATTGGAGCCAGGCCGTGGCGTTGAGCCGCTTGCTGAAGGGCAGGCTGAACAGCGAGGCGGCCAGCCACATGCCCACCACCGAGCCGATGCCGAATATCAAAAGGAAGGCGAGGCTTTCTGCGGTGCTCGACAGCTTGCTCATGACCAACACCACGATGGCGCCGCTGCCCGCCAGCCCGTGCACCAGGCCCACGCCATAGGCCATGTGCGGCTGCTGGGCGTCGTCCCTGGCAGCGGGCTGGTCTCGCTGTCGGCGGAAGTCGTACAGTCGCCACAGGCCCAGTCCGATGAGCATGAGGCCGACCAGCGCCTCGAGCCGATCGAAAATGTCGATGTCGAAGGATACGCGACCCACGATGAGCAGCAGGCCCACCACGAGGATGGTCGAGGTGTGCCCCAGTCCCCACCAGATGCCATCGAGGGCGGCCTGCCGCCAGTGGCGGCGGCGCGTGACGATGCTGCTTACTGCCAGCAGGTGGTCGGCCTCAAAGGCGTGTCCGAACCCGATGACGGCGGCGAAGAGAAGTGGTGTTGCTGCTTGCCATTCCATGTCGTGCGGTGTTTTTTCTTCTGAATGAGTTGATTGTCGCTTTCAGGTGACGAGCCAGTTGAGGATGATGCGGTGGTTGCCCGTGTCGGCGATGGCCATGAGGCCGTTTTCGATGCAGAGTGCAAAGGGCCAGTACATGCTCGTTTCGGTGGTGAAGATGGAGTTCTTGTTCTCGCTGCCCGTCTCGAAGTCGTCCTGGCCGAGCAGGTTGTCGGCGGGCGGGTTGTGGCGGGTGGGCACCTTTTCAAACCACAGCACGCGGCTGTTGCCGGTGTCGGCCACCCAGATGCCTTCTTTCCAGAAAAAGCTGTCGTAGCACCAGTTGAGCGTGTGCGCCTTGGGGAACCACCCGTACTGGTTCTGGCCATTGGCGTGCAGGTCGGGCTGGCCGATGAGCACGTCGGCCGTCTGGCCAAAGGCCGTGGTCCAGTCGTGCCACAGCAGAACGCGGTAATACTGGGTATCGGTGATGGCGAGGTGGCCGTGCGGCCCGATGCGGACCGAGTAGGGCCAGATAGCGTGTTCGGGTCGGTAGTCGCGGCTGTGAAGGTCGGGCTGCCCGATGACGCCTTCGGCAGGAGTGGCATTCGATTCGGGAATTTCCGGAAAGAACAGGACGCGGCGGTTGCCCGTGTCGGCAATCCACAGGTGGGTGCCATCGGAATACACGCCATAGGGCCAGTGCAGCGTCCACGCTTCGGGATTGTGACTGATGCCCCGGTGGTTGGGTTGGTTGCTGTGGAAGTCGGGCTGGCCCAGCACCACATCGGCGGGCTGTCCGTGGCGGGTGGGCCACGCGTGCCAGATGAGGACGCGGTGGTTCCAGGCGTCGGCCACGATGAGGCGCTTGCCGTCCGACCACAGGCCCGACGGGTAGAGCAGGGTGGCGGCCGTCACCTCGCCGCCCGCATTGCGGCCGGTCTGATCGGTATCCGACTGGCCGAGCACCACGTCGGCAGGCTGCTGTTCGGTCTCGGGAATGCCGTGCCACAAGAACACGCGGTTCTGGGCCGTGTCGGCCACGATGAGGCGGCCCTGCGCCAGCCACACGCCGCGCGGCGCCAGCAGCGGACTGCGCGGGTCGCCCCGAAAGATGAGGCGTCGGCGCACCATTTCCGCACGCGTGGTCGTGACTTCGCTATTTCCGGGTTTGTGATTCATTTCGTTCATTATTCATGTCCGTGTTCGTTTTTTGAGTATCCATCGTCCATCGA
>CAYNYN010000164.1:0-1904 GCA_964401445.1 uncultured Saprospiraceae bacterium
TCACTCTTCCTCGCCACCGGCCGACCGCCACGCGCCGATGGCCTTGGCGGCGCGCTTGCCGGCCACGGCGGCGATCTCCGCTTCGCTGGCTTCCCGAATCTTTTTTACCGACCCGAAGTGTGACAGCAGTTTTTGCGCCGTGCGCTCGCCAATGCCGGGCAGCTCCGTCAGCTCGGTGCGCGTGAAGTGGCGCGAGCGCTGCTGCCGGTGAAAGCTGATGGCGAAGCGGTGCGCCTCGTTGCGGGCCTGCTGGATGAGCTTCAGCCCTTCCGACTTCTTGTTGATGTGCAGCGGCACGGGATCGTCGGGGAAGTAGATCTCTTCCAGACGTTTGGCGATGCCCACCACCGTCATCTTGCCTTCGAGGCCGAGGGCGCGCAGCGCCTTCATGGCGGCGCCGAGCTGGCCCTTGCCCCCGTCGATGATGACGAGCTGGGGCAGCGGCTTGCCTTCGCGCAAAAGGCGACTGTAGCGCCGATACACCACCTCTTCCATGCTGGCGAAGTCGTTGGGCCCCTTGACCGTCTTGATGTTGTAGTGGCGGTAGTCCTTCTTGCTGGGGCGTGCGTTTTTGAACACCACGCAGGCCGACACGGGAAAGGCACCCTGGATGTTGGAGTTGTCGAAGCATTCGATGTGGATCGGCACCTCGTCCATGTGGAGGTCTTGCTGCAGGGTGCGCAGGATGCGCTCGGCGCGCGTCTGGCGGCGCATGGCCGCGATTTCCTCGTTTTTCTTCTGCATGAGGAAATGCTGCACGTTCTTTTGCGACAGCTCCAGCAACTTGCGCTTGTCGCCGCGCTGCGGCACCGTGACGCGCAGCTCGCCATCGGGCAGGCTGACGGCAAAAGGCACCACCACCTCGGGGGCGATGCTGCGGAAGCGCTGGCGCAGCTCCGTGATGGCGTAGGCCAGCAGGTCGGCCTCGTCCTCATCGAGGTTTTTGACCATCTCCTGCGTCCAGGCGTTGATGATGGCGCCATTGACCACCTTGAGATAGTTGACCCAGGCGTGCTTCTCGTCGGTGGCGATGCTGAACACGTCCAGGTCGCGGATGGTGGTGCTCACCACGGTCGATTTGCCCTGGTAGTCTTCGAAGGCCATCAGCTTTTCCTTGAGCTCCTGGGCCTTCTCGAACTCCAGGTTTTCGGCCAGGCGCCGCATCTCGTCCTCGAGGTAGCGCTTCACGGCGCCGAAATGGCCCTTGAGGATGTTGCGTATCTGCTGGATGCGTGCGTCGTAGGCCGCTTCACTTTCGAGGCCGGCACAGGGCCCGTTGCAGTTCTTGATGTGATACTCGAGGCACACCTTGAACTTGCCCTTGCGGATGTTGTCCTCGCTCAGCTGGTAGTTGCAGGTGCGCAGCGGAAAAAGCATGCGGAACAGCTCGAGCAGGCGGCGCACCCGCGTGATGGACGTATAGGGGCCGAAGTATTCCGAGCCGTCGCGGATGAGCTTGCGCGTGTAGAAGACGCGCGGGAAGCGCTCGTTCTTGATGCAGATGTAGGCGTACGACTTGCCGTCCTTGAGCATCACGTTGTAGCGCGGCTGGAATTTCTTGATGAGCGTGTTTTCGAGCAGCAGCGCGTCCTGTTCCGTCTCCACGATGGTGTACTCGATGCGCGCGGCGTTTTTCACCATCGTCCGCGTCTTGTTGGGCAGGTTTTTGGGCGAGACGAAATAACTCGACAGCCGGTTCTTGAGATTCTTGGCCTTGCCCACGTAGATGACCGTGCCGCTGGCGTCGAGGAAGCGGTACACGCCCGGCTCCTTGGGAATGGTGGGTGCTATTTTTCGAAAATCGTCTCTGGTCATATGCTTCCGCAAAAAAACGGCATTCGTTCTGGAAAATGCCGGAGCGACCGCAATGGTTGAGCCTCCCGACGAGCAGACTGTGCTCGGTG
>CAYNYN010000164.1:2004-7882 GCA_964401445.1 uncultured Saprospiraceae bacterium
GGCGTCACGCCGTCACGAACATCGCCGCTTCCTGAAAAAGCGACGGACGTTTGCCAAACCGTGAAAGGTTCGCAAACGTCCGCCTGGTGTTTTTTTCCTCTTGCAATAAACGCCGGCCCCGACGCTCGGGGCAGCGGGCCGTAACCCTTACTCCGGCTCGAAGCCGAGGATGATGCTGAACTTGCCGAGGTTTTCGAACGTCCGCTCGCCGGCCTTGTCGAAGCCGATGCCGTAGTCGAAGCCCAGCAGGCCGAACATGGGCAGGAACACGCGCAGACCGATACCGGCCGATCGCTTCAGCTCGAAGGGGTTGTAGTCGCGGAAGCTGCGCCAGGCGTTGCCGCCCTGGGCGAAGGCCAGCATGTAGATGGTCGAGTTGGGGTTGAGCGATAGCGGGTAGCGCAGCTCGACGGTGAACTTGTTGTAGATGGGCGTGGCCACGGTGGTCGAGCCGATCTTGTTGTTGGGCAGGTCGCTCACCTCGTAGCCGCGCAGGGCGATGATGTCGGTGCCGGTATAGTAGGCAAACTGCTGGTTGTTGAGGCCGTCGCCGCCCAGCTGGAAGCGCTCGAAAGGCGACACGCCCAGCTCCTTGTTGTAGGCGCCGATCATGCCGATCTTGGCCTGGGCACGCAGCACCAGCTTGCCGGTGAGCGTGGTGTACCAGTCGGCTTCGATCTTCCACTTGTGGTATTCGAGCCACTTGTAGCGCTCTTCCACCGGCAGATCCTTGTAGCTCTTGTCGCTGAAGAGCGAGTAGGGCGGCGTGAGCTGGATGGTCAGCGCGATTTTCGAGCCGTCCTGCGGGAAGAGCGGGTTGTTGATGGTGCTGCGCGCGAAGGTCTGCGTGATGCTGAAGTTGTTGTACTTGCCTTCAGAGACGATCTGGTTGTCGTCGGTGCGGAACAGGCCGCGCGTCCAGTTGTCGAGGCTGATGTTCTGCAGGTTGATGGCCGTGGTCGAGACGAAGTTGTCGTCGGGCCAGTTGAGGCGCGTGCCCAGGCTGATGGTCACACCACCCAGGCCGAACTTGCCGTAGTAGATGCTCTCCTTGTCGAAGCCGGTGGTCAGGCGCGTGTAGAAGCCGGCCACGGTGAAGGCCGTGGGCTTCTTGCCGCCGAGCCAGGGCTCGGTGAAGGAAGCGTTGTACGACTGGAAGAAGCGGCCGTTGGTCTGGGCGCGCAGCGACAGGCGCTGGCCGTCGCCCTGCGGCAGCGGGCTCCACGTCTCGCGGTTGAAGATGTTGCGCAGGCTGAAATTGTTGAACGACACGCCCAGCGTGCCGATGACGCCGCGGTAGCGGCCGGCCCAACCGGCAGAGAGCTCGAGCTGGTCGCTGGGCCGCTCCTCCACGGTGTACTCGATGTCCACGGTGCCACGGTTGGGGTTAACGGGCGTGTTGATGTTGAGGTTTTCGGGGTTGAAGTAGCCCAGGTTGATGATCTCGCGCTGCGAGCGGATGATGTCGGTGCGGCTGAACTTGTGCCCCGGGCGGGTGCGCAGCTCGCGGCGCACCACGTGCTCGTGCGTGCGGTCGTTGCCCTTGATGACCACGCGGTCGATGGTGGCCTGCGGCCCCTCGAAGATGCGCATCTCGAGGTGGATGGTGTCGCCCACGATGGCCGTCTCTACCGGATCGACGTTGAAGAACAGATAGCCGTTGTCCATGTAGAGCGTGCTGACGTCGCGGCCGTCCTGGCTGAAGCGCAGGCGCGTCTCGAGCAGCTCGGTGTCGAACACCTGCCCTTTCTCGATGCCCAGCACGCGGCTGAGCGTCTCGTCGTCATAGACCGAGTTGCCTTTCCAGGTGATGTTGCCGAAATAGTACTGGCGCCCCTCGTCGATGACGAGGTGGATCATCAGGTCGCCGTCGGCCTCGCGCCAGATGCTGTCCTTCACGATGCGCGCATCGCGGAAGCCCAGCGTGTTGTAGTGCTGGACGATGGCCTTCTTGTCTTCCTCGTATTCCTTCTCGATGAGCTTCGATGCCGAGAAGATGTTGGCCTTGCGGCGCGTGTTTTTCATCAGCTTGCGCAGCTTGCGGTCAGAGAGGTGCTCGTTGCCCGAAAAGGTGATGTCCTGGATCTTGACCTTCTCGCCGCGATCCACATCGAACACCAGCCGCACGGCGTTGATGCGGATGGTGTCGGGGATCTCCTCGACCTGCACCTGCACGTCGAGGTAGCCCTTTTCGCGGAAGTATTTCTTGATGGCGTTGGCCGCATTGGCCTTCATGGCTTCCGTCACGATGCCGCCCTTCACCAGGAACTTGTTCACCTCTTCGTTGAGGTCTTCGTGCAGCGCTTTCTTCACGCCGCGGAACGAGTGGCGCGACAGGCGCGGCCGCTCCGACACGTGGATCTCGAGGAAGGCCACGTCGCCGATGGTGCGCGCCACCACGATGCGCACGTCGGTGAACAGGCGCAGCTTGTACAGCGCTTTGACGGCGCGCGGGATGTCGCCGCCGGGGATGCGAATCTTGTCACCTACCTTGAAGCCGGCGATGCTGATCAGGGCGTTGGGGTCGGCAAACTGGGCGCCCACCACCTCCACGCCGCCGATCTCGAAGTCGCGCGGCTGGGTGTAATCGAAGATCGGCAAGGTATCCGCCTCGCTCTGGGCAAAGAGGCTGGCTGCGGCCAGCCACAGACCGAAGAGCAGTGCCACACGCGTCATGGTCCGAATCTTGCCTGTTGGTGATTGCATGATCGATGTCGTTTCTGATGGTTTTCAGTCGGAATGGCAGGCATAAAGACGCGCGCTGCCATCCTCTGGTTGGCTTTCGCCAAAATTCATTGCGAAATCTGCTCGCTGATCTTGCCGAAGCGCCGCTCGCGACGCTGGAAGTCGAGAATGGCCTCGTACAGGTGCTTTTTCCGGAACTCGGGCCAGAACACTTTCGTGAAATACAGCTCGGTGTAGGCCAGCTGCCACAGCAGGAAGTTGCTGATGCGCAGCTCGCCGCTGGTGCGGATGAGCAGCTCGGGGTCGGGCATGCCGGCCGTGGTGAGCGCTCCGGCAAACACCTGCTCGTCGATGGCGTCGGGCTCGAGCTGGCCGCTGCGCACCTGCTGGGCCAGCGTGCGCGCCGCATGGGTGATCTCCCAGCGCGCACTGTAGTTGAGGGCCAGCACCAGCGTCATGCGGTCGTTGCCGGCCGTGTTGTCGATGCCGAACTGCAGCGCTTCGTAGGTGGAGGGAGGCAGCGCCTTCAGGTCGCCGATGGCCTGCAGGCGTATGTTGTTCTTGTTGAGCGTCTCGATCTCCTGCTTGATGGTCTCGACCAGCAGGCTCATCAGGGCATCCACCTCGGTGCGGGGGCGCCCCCAGTTCTCGGTGCTGAAGGCGTAGAGCGTCAGCCAGGGCACGCCGAGCTCGGCACACGCTTCCGTCACCTGCCGCACCGATTCCACGCCGTTGCGATGGCCATACACGCGGGGCTTGCCCTGTTGCTTGGCCCAGCGTCCGTTGCCGTCCATGATCACGGCAATGTGTTGGGGCAGCTTCTCGAGGTTGATTTGCGACTTCAGTTCCTGTTCCGTCACCTGACTCCTTGCTTTTCGGCATGCCACACGCATGCCTTTTCAAAAATTCCCACAAAATTACACCCCTGCACCGAACTTTTGTGCTTTGCAGCAAAAATGGAATGGCTGGATCGGAATGTTTCGGAAAGCAGGGCTTGCTGCTGAGCGGTTTCTGCTGCAGCGAGCAGGCCGGCCCCTCCGACCGTAAGCCCCCCTCGCCACTGTGTTCATGCCGTGCCCGAAAGCTGCGGCTGCGCCCCCCGAAGCTGGACAGAGCCCCCCATAAATCATACTCTATCGGCTTTTTGTCATTGAATTGACAGTCTTTCGCTGGTTTTCAGTTGATTGGCCATGATTCAAGGCGTAAATTTGAATGACCATCCCGGGTGGTTTTAGTGTAAAACAACATTTCAAACACAAAAACATGAAGTCATGCGTTATTTCTCCCCCCCCCCGCCGTTCTCCCCGATTTTTCGCCTGGATGCTGGCATGTGTTTTTTGGAGCGTGGTTACTCCACTCGGTAGCCAGACATTGAGCGGCGTAGTGACCAATGCCTGCAGCGATCAACCGGTTGCCGACGCCAATGTCAAGGTACGCGTGTCGGCCAATCCGCCGGGCAGCGTGCCCTTGACCTATGTAGTGCCGCTCTATCCGGATGGTAGCTGGAATCTGTCTCTTTCCACTGATTACGAAGGACCGTGGTACGTCACGGTGAGTGGTGGTGCCAGCCAGCCTGCAAGCTACACGTGGTACACCAGCCAGGGCAATGTGAGCAATCTCAACTTCGATCTGTTGGTCGAGCGCTTCGACGTGCTGGTGAATGGCCAGGCGCTGCCCTTCAACAACGGGCCGGGCAATCCTCTGGAATTGTGCGTCAAAGAGCACAATTGCATACGTGTAGTGGCACCGGAGGACGTCACCTTGGTGGATTGCTACCAGCTTTCCCTTTACGGCAGTGATCTGTCGGGTATCAAGAAAAAGTTTATAGCCCGCAGCAAGTGTGTCAATTTCTACGATGAAGGGGGATCCCTATCCTGCCCGGGCAGCTTCGACCTCTATTCCCTTATAGGGCCCAAGTGGGCAAACGCGCTGCCCGACGTGATTTACGTGGAGCTGAAGCACTTCTGTTGCCGCGAAGGATGCCCGCCTTCGGAGGGGGCCCTCGTCAACGAGCAGCACTTCTACATTCGACTGCTCGACGAGGTAGAGGTGGATTTCCAATTTACGGCTGGCACCTACATCGATCAGATAAATGCTCCTCCGCACGACGATGGCCTGGTGCCCCGTTCGGAGCAGTTGCCCGGCCCCGAGCTGGGGGCTGCCACCATAGGCCTCAACATCGGCGAGTTTTCCGACGACGACAACGTACTCGAGTGGTACTACACGGTCGAAGAGGTGAATTGCAACGATGGAGCTACGGTCGTAACGCTGTACACTTCACCCATCGACGACGATGGCGGCCCGCTGCCCGTCAATGAAACCTTCATCGACAAATACATGGGCCCGCCGGGACAGGAAACCCAGGCTTACTTCGTCTTTGGCACCGGCCTCGGACCCGTCAACTACACCTTGAACAAGTGCTACAAGGTCACGCTCCATACCTTCACCCTCTGTGGCAGCGCGGAAGTGTACAGTTATTTCCGAATAAAGCAGTTTGACGAAAGTGGTAACTTTTGCACTTGGTGTGCAGAATTGCCTCAAGAAGACGAGGCCATGGAAGTGTCGCCGCATCTGGTGCTTCAGCCCAACCCGGCTTCCGACCAGGTGCTGATCCGCTTGCAAGACGCACCGACTGGTCCGTGGGGCTGGACGCTGATGGGTGCCGACGGCAAGGTGTGGCGCAGAGGCTCGTTCGACGACGCAGAATCGGGATATCAGTACCTGATGTCCACGTCCGACCTCCCCGCTGGCCTCTACCTTCTGCGCGTGCAAACGGCCGAGCAGGCGCTGGTGCGCAAACTGCTCGTGCAACATTGAATTCCGGCAAGCAAGGCAAACGACGGGCGCCTTGGGCGCCCGTCGCCTTTCTGTGGGCCAAAGGAAAAAGGGGTTGAGCCTGCTGCAAAAAGTCGATAGCCGATGGACGATAGACAATGGACACACAATCTTCATTCATAAAACACTGGCAATAAACTTCAAATACCAAACTTTAAACTGTAAACTCAAACGCTCAAACCCTCAACGCTCAACCCTCAACCATTTTTTTCAGGGAACTCAAATGATAATCGAAGAGAAAGTCGAATCCTCGGTTCCTTGTATGTTGCGCTTGCACAAGCATTCCTCGATCTTGCGATGGAACATCTCAACATCGCGGCGAAGCCGCAGCCTGTTCCCGATGCTCGGGACAGGCTCC
>CAYNYN010000165.1:0-3149 GCA_964401445.1 uncultured Saprospiraceae bacterium
AAAAACGCGCGTCCATGCAGGGCCATCACTTTCGTCGGCTGATGATTTTTGCGGTGCTCACGGTGGCGGGGCTGGGCCTGGTGCCTCGTCTCGACCTGTCGTTCGAGCCGCGCGTGTGGTCGGCGCGTGTGGCCGTGACATGGAGCTGGCCGGGGGCTTCGCCGGCCCAGGTGGAGCGCGAGGTGACGGCCCCCCTCGAGGCGGCGCTGGCCCTGGTGGATGGGGTGGAGCGCATCGAGTCGGTCTCGCGCAACGGCGGGGGCCAGATCAGCCTGCAGCTCGACCGCGCGGCCGACCCCGACTTCATGCGTTTTGCCCTGAGCACGCGCATCCGGCAGGTGGCGCCGCGGCTGCCCGAGGGCGTGAGCTGGCCCGAAGTGCAACTGCGCAATGCCGAAGAGGAGCAGGCCGAGCGGCCGCTGCTCGTGTGGTCGCTCAGCGGGCCGGTGACGCCCGTGGCGCTGCATCGCTATGCGCTCGAGGTGGTGCAGCCGGCCATGGGCTTCGTGCCGGGCTTGCGCCACGTGCAGGTGGAGGGCGGCAACGAGCTGGAGTGGCTCGTCCGCTACGACGACGAGGCGCTCGGCCGGCTGGGGCTGGACGAGGACGCCCTGTTCGTAGCCTTGCGCCGCCACTTTCAGTCGGAGCTGCTGGGCGTGGTGTCGGAGGGCAGCCGCGAGTGGGCCGTGCGGCTGGCGCCGCCCCCTGCCCGCACGGCCGAGGCCGTGCAGCGCCAGTTGGAGGGCATCACGCTGGCCTTGCGCGACGGCCGCCTGGTGCGACTGGGCCAGGTGGCCCGGGTGGTGCAGCGCGAGCGGCCCGCCACCCGCTTCTATCGCATCAACGGGCGCAACAGCATCCGCCTGCTGGCCTGGGCCGAGCAGGGCGTCAACACGCTGGTGCTGGCACGCGCCCTTCGCGCCCGCGCCGACGAGCTGCGCCGACACCTGCCCGAGGGCTGGCACCTCTACCTGGACCGTGACGAGACGGAACACCTGCGCGCCGAGCTGGCCAAAATCCGGCAGCGCACCCTGTGGTCGCTGGGCCTGCTGCTGCTGTTCGTGCTGCTGGTCTATCGTGACTGGCGCCATCTGGCCATCGTGCTGCTGAGCCTGACGGCCAACCTCGGGCTGGCCGCCATCGGCTACTGGCTCTTCGGGGTGCAACTGCACCTGTACGCCCTGGCCGGCATCACCGTGTCGTTCGGCATCATCATCGACAACAGCATCGTGATGATGCACCACCTGCAGCAGTACCGCGACCGCGCCGTCTTTCCCGCGCTGCTTGCCTCGACGCTCACCACGCTGGCGGCCCTCGTCGTCATCTGGTTTTTGCCGGAGCAGTGGCAGCTCAACCTCGCCGCCTTTGCTGCCGTGCTGGCCATCAACTTGGCGGTGTCGCTCGTGGTGGCGCTGTGGCTCATCCCCTCGCTCATGGCTGCCCTGGGTTTTGGCGAAAGCCGGAAGAGAAGATCGTGGCGGGCGCTGCGCCGCACGGCCCGCTGGAGCGGCTGGTATGCGCGGGCGGTGGGCTGGCTGCTGGGCCGGCGCGCCTGGGCCATCGCCGGCGTCGTGCTGCTGTTCGGCCTGCCCGTCTTTTACCTGCCCAACCAGGTCGAGGGCTGGGAGTGGTACAACCGCACGCTGGGCCATCCGCGCTACGTCGAGGAGGTGAAGCCCATCGTCAACAGGGTGCTGGGCGGCACCCTGCGCCTGTTCGCATGGTACGTGTACGAGGGCTCGGGCTGGCGCGACCCGGGCGAGACGGTGCTGCACGTGCGCGCGGCCATGCCGGTGGGGGCCACCGCCGCCCAGCTCGACGAGGTGCTGCGGCGCGTGGAGGAGTACGTGGCGGGCTTCGGGCCGCAGGTGCGGCAGTACGTCACGCGCGTGTGGTCGGGGCAGCAGGGCACCATGGCCATTTATTTCCCGCGCGGGGGCGACCCCTTTTTCCCGTTCCGGCTGCGCAACCGCCTCATCGCCTTCAGCCTCAACTTCGGCGGCGTGGAGTGGGACATCTACGGCGTGGGGCAGGGCTTTTCGAACACCTCGGGCGCCTCGCCGCCCCGCTTCCGCGTGGCCATGTACGGCTACAACCGCCCCCAGTTGCAGCGTTTTGCCGAGCGCTTCGCGCAAAAGCTGTTGCGCCACCGCCGCGTGCAGGAGGTGCGCACCGACGCCAACCTCTACTGGTGGGAGCGCGACCTGTACGAGTACCGCTTCGCGCCCGAGCTGGAGGCCATGGCGGCGGCGGGACTGAGCCCGCGCACCCTCGATGCGGTGCTGCAGCGCTTCGACCGGCGCCGGCCCGTGGCCGTCCGCCTGCCCGACGCCTCGGCCGTGCGGCTCGAGCCGCAGGCGCTGCCCCGACGCGATCTTTACGCGCTGCGCCACCAGCCGCTGATGCGCGACAGCCTGCGCCTCAAGCTCGACCTGCTGGGGCAGTGGCAGAAGGTGACCGTGCCCCAGGCTATCCACAAGCGCGACCAGCAGTACATGCAGGTGGTCGAGTTCGAATACACGGGCTCGCACCGCTTCGGGCAGCGCCACCTCGACCGCACCATGGAGGAGATGCGCCGCGAGCTGCCGCTGGGCTACACCATGGAGCAGCTCTCGTGGCGCTGGGGCAAGGAAGCGCAGCGCTCGTGGCTGATGCTGCCGCTGGTGGTCGTGCTCATCTTCTTCATCTGCGCCGTCATGTTCGAGTCGCTGCGGCAGGCCTTTGCCGTCATCCTGCTCATCCCCGTGTCGTTCATCGGCATCTTTCTGGCCTTCTACTGGACCGACTATCCCTTCGACCAGGGCGGCTACACTTCTTTCCTGCTACTCAGCGGCCTGTCGGTCAACAGCGTCATCCTGTTGCTGAACGACTACAACCGCTTGCGCAAAAGACGCCCGGCGCTGGCGCCCATACAGGCTTACCGGAGGTCTTTTGTGCAGAAAATCGTGCCCATCCTGCTTACCATCGTCTCCACGGCCCTGGGCATGGTGCCTTTCCTGATGCACGGCCGCGGCGAGGTGTTCTGGTCGCCGCTGGCGGTGGGCACCATCGGCGGGCTGATTTTTTCTGCAATCGTGGTGGTGTGGTTCATTCCGCTGTTTTTCGTGCCGAGGGAAGGGACGGAGAGACAGGGTGACGGAGAGAAAGAG
>CAYNYN010000165.1:3249-7870 GCA_964401445.1 uncultured Saprospiraceae bacterium
CGGCGTTGCGCGAGGCAAACCTCGGCTATTCCTCCCTCGCACGCCTCTTTCCGCGGGCGAGCCACCGGAACAGGACGGGAATCCAGTAGAGGCTGGCCAGCGTGCCCACGGTGAGGCCGCCGGTGACGGCCCAGGCGAGCGGGCGTTGCAGCTCGGCGCCCAGTCCGCCCGACAGCAGCACCGGCATCAGCGCCAGGATGGTTGTCAGCGAGGTCATGACGATGGGGCGCAGGCGGCGCGCGCCGGCTTCCTGGATGGCTTGCTCGAGGGCCATGTTTGCCGAAAGGCGCTGCATCATGTCCACCTTCAGGATGGCGTCGTTGACCACGATGCCGCTCATCACGATGATGCCGATGAGGGCCACGAGGTTGAGCGTCTGGCCGCCCAGCCACAGGGCCCACAGCGCGCCGGCCATGCCCACCGGCACGCTGAATAGCACCACCAGCGGCAGGGCGAGCGACTCGAACTGGGCGGCGAGGATGAAGTACAGCAGGGCCAGGGCTACGGCCAGCACCACGCTCAGCTCGCCCAGCAGCCGCTCCCGCTCGAAGAGGGCACCCGAGAAGCTGGCTACGAGCCGGCCGTCGCGGCGCACCACCTGCCGGATGCTGTCGGGCAGACCCGGCGGCACCCGTTCGATGCGCAGCTCGAGCGCCTCGCCGCTGCGGCCGGCCGTGATGAGGCGGGGCTGGCTATGAGGCTGCACCGCTACGAGGCGCGCCAGCGGCACGGGCTGCCCGCGGCGGTTGGCTATGCTGCCCTGCAGCACCGCGGCGAGGGTGGCGTGGCCTTCGCTGCCCGCCACGACGGGCAGGTCTTCGGTGCCGGTGTGCAGCAGCCCCACCTCGCGCCGGCCCAGGCGCCGTTGCAGCTCGGCCAGCAGCGCCTCGCGACTCACCTCGTGCTGCAGCAGCGCCTCTTCGCGCAGGTGCAGCAGCCACAGCGGCTGCCGCGCCGGCAGTCGCACGGGCACGCCCTGGCGCCGCAGCAGGGCCAGCACGGGTGCTGCCGCTGCCGTGTCGGGCGCCTGGCGGTCGGCCACCGACTGCAGGTGCACCACCAGCGGCGGCTCGCCCGTGTGGAAGACCTCGTCGAACAGGGTGCGCAGCGGCTGCAGCTCCTGCCGCGCCAGCGGGTAGCGCCGCTGCAGATGGGTGGCCAGGGCGCTACGCAGGCTGTCGAGGTCCACGCCGGGGCGCGTGAAGAGCAGCAGGCGCGCTTCGTTCTGTTCGAGCGGCTCCTGCTCGAGCAGGAACTGCTGGGTGCCCACGAAGGCGTTGCTGTGGAGCAGTGCCGGCGCGGCCGCCTGCAGCAGCGTGCGCACGCGCGCCTCGTTGGCGGCGCGGCTGAGCGGCTCGTTCCAGTTGATGCGCCACTCGAGGCCGGGCCGCGTCAGCTCGGGAAACTGCGCGCGGGGCATGTGGCGCGCCAGCCAGACGCCCGAGGCCAGGAAGACCAGCACGCCTGCCGTCAGCCACCAAGGCCGCTGCAGGACCCATTCCTCCGTTTGGCGAAAGCCGGAAAAATCTTGTGAAGATGTGCCTTTCGGCAAATGGCGCCCGCGCCACGCCCGGCGCACCAGCGTGGGCAGCAGGATGGCCGCCACGGCGAACGAGCTGGCCAGCACCAGCGCGATGGAGACGCCCTGGTCGAAAAAGAGGACGCCGCCCACCCCGCTGAGGAAAATCAGGGGAAGGAAGACCGAGCAGGTGGTCAGCGCCGAGCTGAGCAGCGGCGGCAACACCTCGGCCGTGCCGCGCACGCAGGCCTCCGTGAGGCCGAGCCCGCGCTCGCGCTGCTGCCGGATGTTGTCCATGACGATGATGGCGTTGTCGATCATCAGGCCGATGCCGAGGATGAGGCCCGCCAGCGAAATGATGTTGATGCTCAGCCCCGCCAGGAAAAAGCCCACGAAGGCCACCACCAGCGCCACGGGCACCGTGATGCCGATGAGCAGCGGCAGGCGCCACTGCCGGTAGAACGCAAACAGCACGAGGAAGGCGAAGAGGGCGCCCCACCCCAGGCTCGAGGCCAGGTTGGCCAACGACACGCGCAGCAGCGCCGTCTGGTCGTGCGTCAGCTCGAAGCGCAGCTCGGGATATTCGCGGCGCAGGTCGTCGAGCAGCTCCTCGAAGTGGGCCACCAGGTCGAACAGGCGGGCATCGGCCTTTTTGCGGATGCTGAACACCACGGCCGGGCGGCCGTCGAGCAGGTGCGTGCCCTGGGCCGGCGCCGGCAGCAGGCGGATGTCGGCCACATCGCCCAGGTGCAGGATGCGCGTGCCCTGCCGGAACGGCAGGCGCTTGAGGTCATCTACCGTGCGCACTCGGGCGCCCGTGCGCAGCACGAACTCGAAGGGCCCGTCGGCGATGGTGACGGGGCGCGGCTCGTAGCTCCACTCGGCGAGCAGCGCCTCGAGGCGGGAGGCGTCCATGCCGGCCTGCGCCCACCAGGGCTGGCGCGGCACGATGCGCACGCGGGGCCGCGCATAGCCGCTGCGGTCGGCAAAGGCCACTTCGGGCAACTGCTCCAGGCGGCGCTGCACCACCGAGCGCGTGAACAGCGCCAGCTCGAGCGGGTCGATGGTGTCGCGCGGCGCCACGCTCAGCAGAAAGACGGGCACGTCGGTGATGCTGGCCTTGACCACGCGGGGCCGCTCCACGCCGCGCGGCAGCAGCGGCATGGCCAGGTCCACCTTTTCGTTCACCTCCAGGAAAGCCAGGTCGGTGTCGTGCCCGTAGTCGAACACCAGCTCGATGACGGCGCTGCCCGGCCGCGTGCGGCTGCGGATGTCGCGCAGGCCTCCCGTCTGCATGAGCTGCTGCCGCAGCGGGCGTACCACCTGCTCCTCGAGCGTGCGCGGATCCATGCCGCCGGCCTCGACGCGCACGCTCACCAGGGGCAGGTCGGCCTCCGGCATCAGCGACACGGGCAGCGTGTAGATGGCCACCACGCCCAGCACGACCGCTGCCGCAAAACTCATCGTGACCGCTACGGGCCGCCGGATCAGAAAGGCAAGGGCGTTGTGCATGGATGACTCATTCGGGTTTTCGGACAGAGAAATGTGGTGAAAAATAGTCGATGGACGATGGACGATAGACGATGGATGTTAAAACATTATTCATAACAATTTTATAAGTCAACTTTAAACACTAAACTTTAAACTAAAATTCTCAACACTACATCCTCAGCCCCTTTTTGCAGGGGCTCATCCTTGCGTACGTCACGTCCCGGCCTTGCTGCCGGCGCCTCACCGATTGGGCTCGTCCTCGTCTTTCTGGGCGAGCTGTACCAGCGCGTCGTGGTCGAGCGTCAGGTTGCCCTCGACGATGATCATTTCGTCACCTTCCAGCCCTTCGCTGATGGCTACTTCCTCGCTGTTTTCGGCTTCTATGGTCACGTAGTGCCATTTGGCGCGCTGCGAGGGGGCGTCGTAGGTGAAGACGACGGGCCGGGCCGAACGCAGCACCACGGCCGCGCGCGGCACCACGATGCGGTCGGGCAGCACCCGCTCGATGACGACGCGCACCTGCATGCCCTCCATGAGGGTGCCCGTGGCACGTGCGCCCTTTTCGAGTCGGGCCCGCACGCGCACCAGCCCCTCCTCGCTCACCACCGGATTGATGCTGTGTATGCGCGCGCCGAAGCTGCGGCCTTCGAGTGCCAGCGGCTCCACGCGCACGTGCATGCCCGGCCGCACGGCAGCGGCCTCCTGCTCGAGCAGCATGAACTCGGCCTCGTACGTGGACTCGTCGAGCAGGGCACACAGCTTGTGGCCCGGCTGCACCATGGCGCCCTCGGCCACCTCCACCTCGGCCACCCGCCCGGCGAAGGGGGCCCGCACGAAGCACTGGGTGCGCGCATGTTCGAGCCGGCGCAGTGCTTCGCGGGCCCGCTTCAGTCCGCTGACGATGAGCAGGTTGTCGAGCACGGCCCGGCTGACGCTGGTGTCCACGCCCCAGCGACCGCCCTGCATCACGAGCATGTCGTTTTTCTGGTATTCGGCCTCCTCCAGGGCCAGCAAGGCTTGCCGCAGCTCGAAGTGCAGCTCGGTGGTGTCGATCAGGGCGAGGAGCTGCCCCTGCGCCACGCGCTGGCCCTCGCGTATGGGCAGTTGCAGGATACGACCGCCGCGACTGCTCACCACCTCTACCTTGCGGGCAGGGCGCAGCACGCCTGTGGCATGGCGCTCTACGGCAAAAGGCCCGCGCCGCACCGGCTGCACGCGCACCGGCTGGCGGGGCGCCTCGGCCTGCAGACTGGCAGGGTCGGCCCGCTCGTCCCCTTCCGAGGCTGCAGATTGGCAGCCGGAAAGGAAGACGGACGAAAACAGCATCGCTACACACAACCAAACAGCAGAAAGACGCATCATGATGCCAAAGTATTTGTCTTGCGAATGGATGCCTCGTACTTCCGGATGCAGATACGAGCCGCAATGGTGTATGCCACGGAAATCCACGTGTCGATGCCCCACAAAATAGGGAATGCTTTGGTCGTGTATCGCCCCTTTTTTGTGAAATGCTTGTGGGAAGACAGAGGGGAGAAATTTTTTTCGAAAAAAATTCGAAAAGACTTGTACATGTCACCCCCCCCCTTAACTTCGCGGTAGTTGTCGTGAACA
>CAYNYN010000166.1:0-5952 GCA_964401445.1 uncultured Saprospiraceae bacterium
CTCAACCGAGCAGCGCCTTGCCGGGATAGACCGAGGCATCGCCCAGCTCTTCCTCGATGCGCAGCAGCTGGTTGTACTTGGCCACGCGGTCGGAACGGGAGGCCGAGCCCGTTTTGATCTGGCCGGTGTTGAGTGCCACGGCCAGGTCGGCGATGGTGGTGTCCTCCGTTTCGCCCGAGCGGTGGCTGATGACGCTGGTGTAGGCGTGGCGGGTGGCCATGCGCACCGCTTCCATCGTTTCGGTCAGGGTGCCGATCTGGTTGACCTTGATGAGGATGGAGTTGGCCACCTGCTGGTCGATGCCGCGCTGCAGGCGCGTCGTGTTGGTCACGAACAGGTCGTCGCCTACCAGCTGGATGCGCTCGCCCAGGGCGGCCGTCAGTGCGGCCCATCCGTCCCAGTCGTCTTCGGCCAGGCCGTCCTCGATGCTGAGGATGGGGTACTTGTCGCACCATTCTTTCCAGAAAGCCACCATGTCGGCGCTGGTGAGCTCCTGACCGCTCGAGGCCAGCACGTACAGGCCTTTCTCTTCGTCGTAGAACTCGCTCGAGGCGGCGTCGAGGGCGATCATGATGTCTTCGCCGGGCTGGTAGCCCGCCTTCTCGATGGCCATCAGCACGGTCTGGATGGCTTCTTCGTTCGACTGCATGTTGGGGGCAAAGCCGCCTTCGTCGCCCACGTTGGTGCTGTAGCCCTTGCTCTTCAGCACCTGCTTGAGATGGTGGAACACCTCGACGCCCATGCGCAGCCCTTCGCGGAAGGAGGTGGCGCCCACGGGCATGATCATGAATTCCTGGAAGTCGATCTTGTTGTCGGCGTGCGAGCCGCCGTTGAGGATGTTCATCATGGGCACGGGCAGCACGTGAGCGTTGGGGCCACCCAGGTACTGGTACAGCGGCAGGCCGGCTTCCTCGGCAGCGGCCTTGGCTACGGCCAGGCTGACGCCCAGGATGGCGTTGGCGCCCAGCCGGCTCTTGTTGGGCGTGCCGTCCAGGTCGATCATCGTCTGGTCGATGTCGCGCTGGTCGAAGACGCTGGCGCCGAGCAGCTCTTCGGCGATGATCTCCTCCACGTTGGCTACGGCTTTTTCTACGCCTTTGCCCAGGTAGCGGTCGGCCTCGCCATCGCGCAGCTCTACGGCTTCGTACTTGCCGGTGGAGGCGCCGCTGGGTACGGCGGCACGACCGACGATGCCGTTTTCGGTGAGTACTTCCACTTCTACGGTGGGGTTGCCCCGCGAGTCGAGGATTTCTCTTGCATGGATGTCGATGATCAGACTCATGGCTTGGTTGGTTTCGTCAGTTAATCAAGTTTGCCAAAACAAGGCTTATCCGGCAGGGCTGTTTCTTTTTCGCTGGCGTCGCGCGCCTCAGCGGACGGGCGTAGCGGCTCGTTCGAGCATGTTTACGAACTCGTCGAAGAGGTAGCGGGCGTCGTGGGGTCCGGGCGAGGCCTCGGGATGGTACTGCACCGAGAAGGCCTGGTACTGCTTGAGGCGGATGCCCTCGATGGTCTCGTCGTTGAGGTTGACGTGGGTCACCTCGATGCGGTCGGCCGCGTCGCGGATGGCTTCGGGGCTGACGCCAAAGCCGTGGTTCTGGCTCGTGATCTCGCCCCGGCCCGTGACCAGGTTCTTCACCGGGTGGTTCAGGCCGCGATGGCCGTGGTGCATCTTGTAGGTGGGGATGTCTGCGGCGCGCGCCAGGATCTGATGACCCAGGCAGATGCCGAAGAGCGGCTTGTCGCTGGCCAGTATCTTTTTGGTCACCTCCACGGCGTAGTCCATGGCGGCGGGGTCGCCCGGGCCGTTGCTGAGGAAGTAGCCGTCGGGGTTCCACTGCTCCATTTCCTCGAAGGTGGTCTGGGCGGGAAAGACCTTCACCACGCAGTTGCGCTCCACGAGGCAGTTGATGATGCTGCGCTTGATGCCGAAGTCGAGTGCAGCGATGCGGAAGCGCGCATTGGGGTTGCCGGCCACGTAGGGCTCGGCCGTGCTGACCTTCGACGCCAGCTCGAGTCCCGCCATCGAGGGGGTGGCTTCGAGCCGGTCGCGCAGCACCGCCAGGTCGTCGATTTCGGAGGAGATGATGGCGTTCATGGCGCCCCGGCTGCGGATGTGGCGCACCAGTGCGCGCGTGTCGATGCCTGTGATGCCCACCACGCCTTCCTCTTCGAGCCATTGCTGCAGCGAGGCATTGGCCATGGGGCGCGAATAGTGCTCGCTGAAGTTGCGCACCACCAGTCCCGCGATTTTGGCGCCGTCGGATTCCTGCTCCACGGCACGCACGCCGTAGTTGCCGATGTGGACGTTGGTCATCACGAGGATCTGGCCAAAGTAGGACGGATCGGTGAAGACCTCCTGGTAGCCGGTCATGCCCGTGTTGAAGCAGATCTCACCGGTGGTGGTGCCGATCTTGCCAATGGCATGGCCGTGGAAAACAGTGCCGTCTTCGAGGAGCAGGATGGCGGAAGGGCGTGCACTCATGCTGGAAGGTGGTTTGGACTGTGTGCAAAATCGGCGCAAAGATAGGATTCTGCCGCTAAGGACGGGCATCCAAAGAGCCTGACATTGTGCCTGCAGCGACCGATATTCAAACCTGTGGGCGGCATTTGCCGAAAGGCAAAACCGGATGGCGGCGGCGGTGAGCAAATGACGGTGTGGTGTACCTTGGCGAAAAACGGCAAACCATGCTGCGCACACTCCCGCTCTGGCTCTTGTGCCTGGTTGCCCCCCTGTCTGCCTGCGGCCAGTGCTATCAGCTCGTCTGGGCCGACGAGTTCGACGGCAGCAGCCTCGACCCGGGCAAATGGGCTTTCGTCAACGGGCCCAATCCCGCCAACAACGAACTGCAGTACTACACCGACCTGAGCACCAACCTGCAGGTGTCGGGCGGGACGCTCAAAATCATTGCCCGCCAGGAAAGCTACATGGGGTACAACTACACCTCGGCCCGCATCCGCACGCGCGACCTGTTCGACTTCCGCTACGGCAAGGTGGAGGTGCGCCTCAAGGTGCCGGCAGGGCAGGGGCTCTGGCCCGCCTGCTGGATGATGCCCACCGAGCAGTGGTACGGCATCTGGCCGGCCAGTGGCGAGATGGACATCATGGAAAACCTGGGGCAGCAGACTGACGTGGCCTACGGCACGGCGCACTGGCAGGCCACCGATGGCACGCACCAGTACAGCGTGGCGAGCGTGACGACGGGCACGCCCGACCTGGCGGCCGATTTCCACGTCTTCACCTTCGAGTGGGCGCCCGGCACGCTCACTTGGCTGCTCGACGGCGTGCAGTTCCACCAGGTCACCACGGCCGACGTGGCACCGGCCCAGTGGCCTTTCCATCGCCTCTTCCACCTGATCCTGAACCTGGCCGTGGGCGGCGACTGGCCGGGGCCGCCCGATGCGTCTACCCCCTTTCCTGCCACCTTCGAAGTGGATTACGTCCGGGTCTATCAGGAGCTGCCATTCGTCCGCATCGAGGGACCGGGTATCGCGCAATCGGCCACGCAGCAGGTGACTTTTTCGCTTCCGCAAATTGCCGGCGCCACCTACAACTGGACGCTGCCGGCCTCGGCCACCCTGGTGTCGGGGCAGGGCACGCACCAGATCACGACCCAGTGGAGCGGCTCGGGCACCGTGCAGGCACAGATGACCACCACCTGCGGCACGCATGCCTACACCCACGGGCTGTCCTTTGGCCCCAACACCTGGGAAAATGGCGGCTTCGAGGAGGGGTGGCGCTACTTCGGCCTTACGGCAAATGCGCCTGCGGCGGCCACCTTCCACATCGACTCGGTCAGTGTGGCGGGCGGCAGTTACTGTGGCAAGGTGGGGGTGTCGGCCGTGAGCACGAACGTCTGGGACGTGCAGCTGGCCCGCAGGGACGTGGCCCTCGTGTCGGGAACGACGTACGAACTGACCTTCCAGGCTCGCAGCGCCGTGGCGGGCGCCGACCTGAACGTTGCCGTGATCGATCAGAGCGACTACACGTGGTATGCCGGCGGCACCTATGCGTTGAGCACGTCCTGGCAAACCTTTACGCTCACCTTCACGGCGCCGGCAACGGCAACGGCACAGGTGAACTTCGACTTCGCCGACGAAACGGGTACTTTCTATCTCGACGAGCTGAGTTTTGCCCCGCAGAACCCGCTGCCCGTGGCCTGGCTGGAGCCGCTGCGTGCGCAAAGGCAGGGGACGCGCGTCGTGCTCACCTGGGCCACTGCTGCCGAATACGAGGCCTCGCATTTCGAGCTGGAGCGCAGTGCCACGGGGGGCCACTGGGCGCACTGGCGGTCGGTGCCTGCTGCGGGTCAGGCCAACCGCTACCGCGTGGTGGATGCGGATCCGCTCCAGCCCTGTACGCTCTACCGGCTGCGTCAGGTCGATCGCGACGGCACCTGGCGGGTGCTGCCCGTGGTGGAGTCCTGCGTCGAAGACGAGGCCCCGTCGCTGTTTCCCAACCCTGCGCGCGATGCGTGTACGGTACGCAGTCCTGTCCCCCTCGACGAGTTATCGGTATGGTCGCCGGCCGGCAGGCGCCTGATGTACCTGTCGGTCGCCGGACAGCAGGAGCTGCGCATCGACCTGTCGCATTTGCCGAAAGGCTGCTACTTCGTCAGCCTGCGTGCCGGCGCCCGCTCCTGGGTGCGGCCACTCGTTCGGCTGTAATGTTGGATTGGGTCATTCTTTTGAAAAACAGGCCGATGCAGGCAGCGTCCTGCCGGGGTGCGTCGTTGGGCTATACCCCCAAACCGGCCAATGAGGCAGGGCGGGAAAGTTTTTTTCGAAAAAAAATGTGGAAAAGTGAAACTCTGCGACACCAATCAGTGATTAGGTGACGAAGCATTTTTTACCAATGGCATTGATCATGAAGAAAAAGGTGGTCTCATGAAGCGGAAACATCCTGAACGGACGACGCCCCCTTGAACAACCCTACTAACAATAAACTAAAAGTGTATGTATCAAGTCTTCTACAATGAATTCCTGCCACTGCGCGACGAGCTGTACCGCTACGCTTATCGCCTGACGCGCAACGAGGAAGACGCCAAGGACCTCGTGGCCGACACGTATCAGCGTATCTGGGAGCACATGGCGCGCTACGAGCCCGGCACCAACCCCATGGCTTTTGCGCGGGTGGTGATGAAGCGCCTCTTCCTCAACGAAGTGCGTAGCCGGAAGCGCCGTGGCCACGTGGAAGACCTCGAGGAGCATGCGTACCACCTGGACAAGGAATACGACGACCATGCCGTGCAGTTTGCGGCCATAGTAGAAGCGCTTCAGGGCAAGGGCGAGCTGCCCCATGGCGTGCTTTCCGATGCGGTCGTGACCGCCCTCGACAAGTTGAGCGAAGAGGATCGGTTCATCCTGGCCGAAAGCCTGGCCGGCGTGAAAAACGAGGAGACGGCCGAAGCACTGGGCATGAACGTCAATACGCTGAAGGTGCGGCTGCGCCGCATTCGCCTCAAGCTGATCAGGGAAGTGGAATCCTACTGTCTGGAGGTCTACAACCTGAATGTGAAGCGAAAACTGTAAACCCTTGGGGAAGCGGGTGCCGCGTGCACCGCGCTTCCCCTTTTTCTACCATCCAAATCGAATAACGAACATTTCGAATGTACTGATCCGTAGTACAGCGATATACGAAAAATTATAAGGCATGAAACAGGCAATCCGTGGCGAGTTTAACCCCGACCTGAGGACGAAAATCATCGATCTGGTCTGGATGCCAGAGCATTTTTCGATCTCTCGCAAAAAGCGCCTGATCCAGCAGATTTACGAGCAGCCGCTCTTCCTGCGCTACTATCGTTTTCAACGGTTGCTGAAAAAGAAGACCCGCGAGACCCTGCTCGAAACTCCCCCGCCCCCTCCCGATCTCGAAGCTTTTATCCTCGAGCGCGTCTTCGGCAAGTGAGTGCCGCTTTCCCATCCCGAATTCAGCCTGTAGCCCGGTCCTTC
>CAYNYN010000166.1:6052-7869 GCA_964401445.1 uncultured Saprospiraceae bacterium
TCTTCCGTTTCAGTCGAAATCGAGTTGGAAGCGCTTTTGCAGCTCGCGCAACAGCGGGTTCTTGGCCGCGAGGTAGTGGTACTGCTCGTGCCGCGTGACGGGCCGGCGCTGCTCGTCCTGCTGGCGTTGCCCCTGGGCGGCTTCGTCGATGCCTACCTCGAGGGCCAGTTGGTCGTTGCCGAACCAGTCGCGCAGGAAGTCCATCAGGCGCGTTTCGCGGCGGATGGAGTCGGCCATGATGGGGGAGGTGGCCGTGCAGCGCACGATGTGACCGTCCAGCTCGAAGCGGGCATTGCGCAGCATGGTGGCCATCGTTTCCCGATCCATGTTTTCGATGTACTGGTTTACGGCTTGCAGGAGCTGGTCCTGGCTCAGCGCCGGCTTTTCTTCCTTTTTGGTATCCGATGCTTCGCCTGCATCCACCGGGTCGAGCGAGATGGACGGCGTGCGGCGCAGGTGGGATTTGACGCGCCGCGTCGAAGGGGTGCGGCTCGGTGGGGCAGCGGGTTTTTCCCGGGGCGCGGGGGCGGCAGGCGGCTTTTCCTCGTCTGCCGGCGGCGGGGCCGTCTCTTCGGTCGGCCGTGTTGGGGTTTGAGCCTGTGGGGTGGGGGCTTGGGCGGCGGGCGTCTGGGGCGGCTCAGCTACGGCCGGACTTTTTTTTTCCGGTGCGGGGGCGGCCTGCTGGCTGTGTGCGGCCAGTTCGATGGCGCGGTTGAGCCAGGCCATTTTCATGAGGGTGAGTTCGACGTGCAGGCGCTTGTTGCGCGCTTCCTTGTACTGCAGGTCGCACTCGTTGGCCAGGTTGAGCGCCGACATGAGGAAAGAAGCCGGGGTGAGGCGCGCCTGGCGGTCGTAGCGTTGCAGGAGGCTGTCGCTCACCTCGAGCAGGGGGCGCGTCGCTTCGTTTTTGGCCATGAGCAGGTTGCGCAGGTGCTCGGCAAAACCAGCGATGAACAGGTCGCCCTCGAAGCCCTTCTTCAGCACCTGATCGAAGAGCTGCAAGGTGCGTGGCATGTCTTCCTGCAGCAGTGCATCGACGAACTGGAAATAGTAGTCGTAGTCGAGGATGTTGAGATTCTCGATGACAGCCTCGTAGGTGATCTTGTCGCCCGCGTAGCCGGCGATGCGGTCGAAGATGGAGAGGGCGTCGCGCAGGGCGCCGTCGGCCTTCTGGGCGATGATGTGCAGCGCATCTTCTTCGGCCTCGATGCCTTCGCGCCGGCAGATGTCCTGCAGGTGCGCCACGATGTCGGGCACCTGGATGCGGCGGAAGTCGAAGATCTGGCAGCGCGACAGGATCGTGGGGATGATCTTGTGCTTTTCGGTGGTGGCCAGGATGAAGATGGCGTAGGGCGGCGGCTCCTCCAGCGTCTTGAGGAAGGCGTTGAAGGCTGCCTGCGACAGCATGTGCACCTCGTCGATGATGAACACCTTGTATCGGCCCTGCTGGGGCTGGAAACGCACCTGCTCGACCAGGGCGCGGATGTGTTCGACGCTGTTGTTGGAGGCGGCGTCCAGCTCGATGATGTTGAAGGATGCCTGCTCGTTGAAAGCCTTGCAGCTGCTGCACTCGTTGCAGGGCTCCTGGGCTTCGGTCACCTGCTCGCAGTTGAGCACCTTGGCCAGGATGCGCGCGCAGGTGGTTTTGCCCACACCCCGCGGCCCGCAGAAGAGGAAGGCGTGCGCGATCTGGCCGCGCTTCAGCGCATTCTTCAGCGTTTGGGTGACGTGCTGTTGCCCCACGACGTCCTCGAAGCGCATGGGGCGATATTTGCGGGCAGATACGACGAACTGGCTCATGCGGCAAAGGTAAGGAT
>CAYNYN010000167.1:0-7854 GCA_964401445.1 uncultured Saprospiraceae bacterium
GGGCATAGCCCGGTCTCAACCATCGAATCCTCCACCCTACATGGCCAGCAGATCGATGCAGAGGGCAGCCGACCACGAGAAGTGATCGGTGCCGTAGCCACGCGTGGCGGGCTCGTTGCGTCTGGGGTCGAAGTACTCGTAGAAGCCGAAGCGCTCGAGCAGCTCGATGGTGTCGTATTTGAGGCGGCGCGCATGTCGGCCCAGACCGTAGCGCTGCAGGCCGTGGTAGAGCAGCCAGTTCATGTTGACCCATACGGGGCCGCGCCAGTAGCGCTCGGGGTCGAAGGCCGGGTGCTGCATGTCGAAGGTGGGGCACAGCCAGGCGGGCGCGTCGGTGGTGCCGCTGAAGGAGGGGCTGTCCAGCCATTCGAGGAGGAGGCGTGCCTGGTCCATGTCGGGCGCGCCGGCGATGAGCGGCATGAGGGCCGACGAGCTGTGGGTGGGCAGCAGCCGGTCGGCCACCAGGTCGCGGGCTGCGTAGCGGCCCTGGTCGGGGTCCCACAGCCGCTGGTTGAGGGAGAAGATGGTCAGCTCGTTCCATTCGAGCAGGTCGCGCATGTCTTCGCCCAGCATGCCGCCGAGGGCCACCAGGCACTCGTTGGCCCAGGCCAGGATGGCGTTGAACAGCGGATCCTGCACGAGGAACGGGCATTCGGCCTCGATGGCCTTGTCGTCGTAGTCGTGGCGTCGGAACAGGTCCACGAGCCACACGTAGCGGTCGTAGTCGGCATCGGTGGGGCGGTGGCGCGCCGCTTCGGGGTCTTGCAGGTCGCGGCGCTGGTAGGGGGGCAGGTGCTGCGGGTCCACCTCGATGCGGCGCAGCGGCTCGTCCCACACGGGCGAGTTGTCGGTGCCCGACTCCCAGGGATGGCGGATGTACACCAGGCCCTCATCCTGCGGGTCGCGATACTGATAGAGGTATCGATGCGCGGCCACCACTTTGGGGAACAGCGGCCGGATCCAGTCCAGCCCCGTCTGTTCGTCGGGTGCGCTTTGCAGCAAAAACCACAGGGCGATGCCATGCACCGGCGGCATGGTGATGCCCGAGGTCTGCGGCTGGCGCGGCGCCAGGGGCGAGCGCCACGTCTGCCAGAAGTCGGGCCCGGGGAAGTAGCGCGCTTCCGGATCGTCGCCGAAGACGATCTGGGGCAGCATGCCGTGTGCCCATTGGCCCCGGAACAGGTGGTCGAGCTCGGCCAGGGCGCGCTGGGGCGCATAGCGCGCGTAGCCTATGGCGATGAAGCCGGCATCCCAGTTCCACTGGTGCGGATACAGGGAAGGGGCCGGCTTGGTGAACTGGCCGGTCCAGTTGTGTTCGAGCACGGCACGCGCCCGTTCGACAAGATGCTCGCGGGTGTCCAAAGTCGCATGTTTTGGTTGGGGCTTTCCGGGGGTATCGTTTGCCGAAAGGCAATTCTCATTCCATACTATTCATCGCGTACGGGCAGCGCGACAGCCCGCTTCGCCATGTACTCGCGGATGATCTGGTCGAGCTGCTCGGGCCCTACGCGGCTGGCGATGATTTTCTTGTCGGCATCGAGCAGGTAGAGTCGCGGCACCGTGACGGCGTAGTACTTCTGCAGGGCGCGCGCCTTGAAGTAGGGGTCGGCCGTGACGATCCACGGCATGTCCTTTTCCACGGCGTCCTTCACGGCCTTGTCCAGATCCTTGTAGGTGGCCGAGCTGATGCTGAAGATCTCGCCGCCCATGGCTTTCCAGTCGGGGTAGTACTGCTTGAGTTCGTCTTCGGTCTTGCGGCAGGCGGGGCAGCCCGGCTTCCAGATGAGCACCACCACGAAGGGCGCGTCCAGGTCGTAGAGCCGTACGAGTGAGTCGGTGAAGGCCTGTTGCGTGCGGTCGAACAGCTGCACCTCGACGTCGGGTGCCGGCTGGCCGATGAGCACGCCCCGCATCATCTCGGCATCGGTGAGGATGCGCTTGAGCGACTGCTCGTCCACCCAGGGCGCCTTGCCGGCGGCGTAGTAGTGGTCGGCCAGGTGCACGAACACGGCATCCAGGCCCATGAAGGGCGGCTTGTAGTACTTGTTGAGCAGGTAGGTGAGGAGGAAGCGGTACATCTCCTCGTTTTTTTCGGCTTTCGCCAAAAGGCTGTCCACCGCGGCGATGATGGTGTCGGGCACGGGCGGGTGCAGCTCGTCGAGCCAGGTGTCCACCTTGTCGGCCACGACGACGGTGCGCACCAGCCCCGGCTCATTGAAGTCGAACCAGTCCCAGTAGTGGGCGCGCAGGTAGCGCCAGGCGAAGGTCGAGTCGGCGGGGTCGGGTGCTTCGGGCGGCTCGATCTCGATGAGCGCGCCGATGAGCTTGGAGACGAAGAGATGGGGGTTGGCCCTGACCACGGCTTCCTGGTAGCGGCGCACCTCGCGGCCCAGGGCGTCCACGCTGTCCTGCATGAGGCGGATGGTGGCTTCGTCGTGCACCTGCTCCATGCGTGCCTGTATGGCCGCCGCGCTGTCGAGGCGCACCTGCACGTATTCGCGATACATGCGGAACAGGTCGTTCTCGGCCGAGCCCACGATCTCCAGCCTTTCGGCAAAATCGGGGGCTGCCGTGCGGATGGTGTAGCGCTGGCCGTCGTAGCCGACCAGCAGCTCGACCCACTTGTTGTCGGGCGGAAAGACGAGGTAGTAGGTGCCGGCGGGCAGCATGGTGTCGGGTGCCAGCAGTCCCTTGCCCCCCGTGAGGGGGATGGTGTCGAGGGCATACACGTTGCGGCCATACTGGTAGGCCAGCGTCACGTAGCTTTCGTCGTAGTCGTCCACTTCGATCTGCCAGTGGGCGCCCTGCCAGGCAAGGGCAGGCAGCGTCAGCCACAGTGCAGTCAGCAGGATGAGCAGTCTCCTCATGGTCATGCGTCATTCGGGTTCAGGGATATGGGCCAAAGATGAGTATTTTTCGGGCAAGCACCATGCTGCCCCTTTTTCACTCACCATTCCAGATCCAGATGAACGCAATCATTCGCCCGGCATTGTCGCTCCTCGTGCCCCTGTTGTTTTTTTCTCCGCTTGCCGGCCAGGATGCCTACCACCTCTGGCTGCAGGACACGCTGCAGGCAGGGTATGGTTTGCCGCAAGGCCAATGGAAGTTGCCCGACACCGAAGGGGCCACGCTGGCCTCGAGCTGGCTCTACGGCGCCACGGGCGTCACCCTGCTCACCGATACGACGCCGTTCGCACAGAAGCTGCGCATCGAGGTGCCGCAGGCCAGCGCCAACCCGTGGGACGCCGGCTTCGGCATGCACACCACCGGCGAGTTGGCCGCCGGCGAGGCAGCGCTGCTGGCCATCTGGCTGCGCGCCGTGGACAGCACGGCCCGCGTGAGCATCTTCGCCGAGCACGCCACCACCTACGCCAAGGAGGTATTCTGGACCACCGAGCTCGACACCACCTGGCGCCTGTACCTGCTGCCCTTCGAGGCCGACCAGTACTATCCCGCGGGCGGGCTGAGCGTGGGCCTGCACCTGGCCTGGCGCGTCCAGCGCCTCGAGCTGGGCGGACTGGCCCTGCTGGGCTATGGCCAGAGCGTGAGCGCCGATGAGCTGCCCGTGATGAACTGGAGCGAGCTGTACGGCGGCTACCAGCCCGACGCGCCCTGGCGTGCCGAGGCGGCCGCCCGCATCGACTCGCTGCGCAAGGCCGAGGTGGTGGTGCGCGTCACCGACGCCGGCGGCATGCCCCTCGAGGGGGCCACCGTCCATCTGCGCATGCTGCGCCACCACTACGGCTTCGGCTCGGCCGTCGTGGCCAGCATGATCGCCGGCAACCCCAACTGGAATGCCGTGTACGAAGACCGCATCCTCAACCTGGCCGGCGCCGGCCGCGGCTTCAACGAGGTCGTCTTCGAGAATGCGCTCAAGTGGCCCGCCTGGGAAAACAACTGGATCGGCACCAAAGCCGAAAAGGCCCAGGCCGCCCAGTGGCTCGCCCAGCACGGCATCCGGCTGCGCGGCCACAACATCCTGTGGCCCGGATGGGCGTACCTGCCCGGCGACATCGAAGCCCACCAGGACGACCCCGCCTACATCGAGGCGCGCATCATGGCCCACATCGAGCACCTCGCCAACTACCCGGGCATCGAGGGCAACGTCTTCGAGTGGGACGTGCTCAACGAGATCACCACCAACCGCGACCTCGAGTTCGTCTTTGCCGGCACGCCCGGCTACGACACGGGACGCGAGCTCTACCGAAAGGTGTTCGAAAAGGTGAAGCAGGAGGCCCCCGAGGCGCGCCTCTACATCAACGACTACGTCACCATCAGCCTCAACAACAAGGAGGGCATCCTGTACGACCGCTACAAGCAGTTCATCGGCGAGCTGCTCGATGCCGGCGCGCCGCTCGAAGCCATCGGCTTCCAGGCGCACGTGGGGCCCCAGCTGCCCTCGCTGTACGACGTGCAGGCCATCCTCGACGACTTCTGGCAGAGCTTCGGCCTGCCGGCAAAAATCACCGAGTTCGACCTGCACCAGGACATCCCGCCCCAGGTGGCCGCCAGCTACATGCGCGACTTCATGACCATGGTCTTCAGCCATCCGTCCACCGAGGGCTTCCTCATGTGGGGCTTCTGGGACGGCGCCCACTGGCAGGCCAACGCCCCCCTCTTCGACGACGACTGGACGCTCAAGCCCTCGGGTGCGGCCTTCATCGACCTCGTCTTCGACGAGTGGTGGACCGACACGCTGCTGTATGCCGATGCGGCGGGCGAGGCGCGCGCCCGTGGCTTCAAGGGCCTGTACGAGCTGACGGTCGATTGCGGCGACGTGCAGCTCGTCGACACCATCGAGCTGGTGGCGCCGCTCGAGATCGTGGTGGCCGGCTGTCAGAGCACCACCGCTGTCGAGGATCGGGCATCCGCGCTGCCGAAGGTCTTTCCCAACCCCGTGGCTGCCGGCCAGCAGCTCTTTTTGTCCGGCCTTTCGGCAAATGCCACCCTGCAGCTCGTCTCGGCCGACGGGCGTCGGCACGTGCCGCTGGCCCTGGCTGGCGACGCCGCCACCGTGCCCGCCGACCTGATGCCCGGCCTGTGGGTGCTCGTGGTGGAGCAGGCCGGCCGGCGGTGGTACCTCCGCATCGTGGTGGACTGAAGCCGCGCTCACGGTCGCCACACGGCCGCCCCCATCCGCTGGCGGATGATGGTGCCGTCGGGGCGAATCAGCTCGACGTACAGCGCGTACAGGCCGCGTGGTGCGAACCGCCCGAAGTCGGTGCGGCCGTCCCATTGCAGCACGTTGTGCGTGCCCAGCCACTGCAGCTCGGGCGCATGCCAGACGAGGCGCCCCGCCGCGTCGAATACGCGCAGGCGCGCGGCCGCCGCCGTTTCCAGCGTGCACTCGATCAGCAACACGTCTTCGAAGCCGTCGCCGTCGGGCGACACCACGGGGCTGAGCAGCCGGCACGGCCCGGCCGTGGCCGCCTCGGGCAGAGGCCGGTACTGCGAGTTGGGCAGGGCAGGGGTGGCATAGCCGCTGGTGGCGGCGGCCGAATGCCAGTTTTCGGGCGTGGCGGGCCAGTCGGGCCGGATGCGCTCGAGGCTGACGCCCTGCGTCCGGGAGAGCAGCGGGCTGTGCCAGTCGGGCGACCAGGCCACCCTTTCCACCACCTCGTAGTCGCTGCCCCGGCGCGCCAGCAGCAGGAGCGTGGCGCCCTCGTTGGGCAGGGCAGGCAGGGGCGCCTCGACCACCAGTGCTGTGTCGGGCAGGGCGTGCCGCTGGCGCAGGCGGCGGGGCTCGGCGCTCACCACCAGGTAGGTGCCCGGCCACCAGAGCCGATGTGCGTCGAGCGGCACCACGGTAGTGTCGCCATCGGCGCGCACGAGCGCCAGCGCCAGCAGCGCCGGGTCGAGCGGCTCGTCGCCGAGGAGGGCCAGCTCGACGTACTCGGCGCCCTCCGCGTCGGGTTCGTACATCAGCTCGTTGATGCGGGCCGTGTCGGGGGCGGCCACGGGGCGCCGCAGGGCGGCCGCCAGCGGCGCCGTCAGGGCGTTGCCCATGCAGTCGGCAAAGCTGGCTTCCACGGTCAGCAGGGCGGTCTCATGGGCGGGCAGGGGCGCGCTCAGCGTCAGGCGCACCACCTCGGGCCGGTCGGGTTCGACGCTGCCGTGCGTGACGGGCCAGGAGGTGCCATTTGCCGAAAGGCGCAGATGAAAGAAAGCCGTGTCGGATGCCGTGGTGGTGCTCACGGCCTCGTCGAAGACGAGCCAAACCACTTCGGGCTGTTGGGCGTCCAGCTCGAGCCAGCGCAGGCGCGGCGGCAGCGTGTCGGGCAGGGCGGCAGGCAGGCTGTTGGGGTGGCCCGGCGTGCCGCCGATGAAGGCGAGCGTGCTGCCCCAGTTGGCCGCGCCGGCGCAGAGGGCGTCGGGGTTGCGCAGCTCGAGCGACCAGCCGCCTTCGTCCTTGCCGTCGCTGTGCCAGTCGGGCGACCACGTGAGCTGGTGCACGATGGTGCCCTGGGCGTCGCGCAGCGTGAGCGTCGAGCCACCGTTGGCGAGGGCGGGGAAGCCGGGCACGCCCAGCGTTTTGCCGAAGGGCGCGAAATCGGCGGCCCGGGTGGCATCGGTGAGCAGCACGTAGGCGCCCGGCAGCAGGTAGTGGTGGGGCAGGGTGGCCTCGCTGGCGTTGGAGGCGAAGGTCCAGCCCGCCAGGTCGAACACCTGCGCGCTGCGGTTGAACAGCTCCACGTACTCGGCCTCGGGCAGGCCGTGTGCGGGCGTGGGGTCGGCCATGATTTCGGTGATGAGCACGTCGTGCAGGGCGGGCGTGCCGGTGGCGTACCACAGCACCTCGAGCGTGTCGGTGGCGGCGTTGCCGGCCAGGTCGGTCAGGCCCGGCGCGGCGAGCCGGTACGTCTGGCCGCTCTGCAGGGGCGGGGCGAGCAGCAGGTGGACGCGCGTGGGCGCCTCGGCATCGCGCCAGCTCTCGGCCACGAGCACGTCGTCGGGCGCGAACACAAAGGCGTCGGCGTTGGCGGCGCTGGCCGCATCGACGGGCTCGGAGCACGTGAGGACGAGGTGGTCGTGGCCGAGCACCTCGACACCCAGCAGGCGCGGCGGCTGGTCGTCGGCGCGGAAGGGCCCGCAGTCGATGTCGTCGAAGAAGAAGGCCTGGGCGCGCGTGGCCGTGTAGCGGCACCACAGGCCGAAGTACCAGCCTTGCGGCAAAAAGGCGTCGGTGGCCTGGCCCTCGAAGGCGAAGGCGGTGCCGCCCTCGTAGTCGGCTTCGAGCGTCCAGATGCCTTGCGGCAAACGGCGCACGCGCAGGCGCGCCACGGCGGGGTCGGCGCCCACGGCGCCGCTGGTGCCGCCGAGCACGGTGGTGGCCTGGCCCTCCTGCACGCGCACGAGCGTGAGCGCATCGCCACTGCCGCTGATGCCGCCCACCTGCACGTACCAGCCATTTTGCGCCAGCGCGAGGTCGGCATCGTCGGCCAGCAGCCAGATGCGGGCGAAGTTGGCGCTCGAAGGCGCGAACTCGAGCCGCACGTAGCACGTCCACGTCAGCGTGTCGTCGGGGTGGGGCAGGCCGGGCAGGGGCGTCACCAGCCAGCGCGTGTTGTTGGAGCCCGGGTCGGCATCGGCGAGCTGGAGCTGGCCCTCGTCATTCACCACGAAATGGTCGGTATGGCCCGACCAGGCAGGCTGCGCGGTGAAATCGCCGTCGTCAAAGTGGTCGGTGAGCCAGTGCTGGGCGCCGAGCGGCGCGGCCGCCCATAGCAGCAGCAGGGGGAGCAGGCGAAGCATCGGGTCAGGTGTTTGGATATAAAGTTAAGGAGGAATCGAGGATTTGAGTAACCGAGGATATGATGGTTGAGACCGGGCTACGCCCGGATGTTGATACGCCGC
>CAYNYN010000168.1:0-7800 GCA_964401445.1 uncultured Saprospiraceae bacterium
GCAAATGTGCATCCATGCGAATAACGAGCCGCAAAGCTTGCAACCGATGCATGACCAAGGCGTTCGTATTTTTGCCACGCAGCGCCTTGCAGGCCTTGCCCGCTTATCATTCAAAAACTATCGCATGAAATCATCCACTGCATCCCTTTTCATATTGCTACTCCTCCTTTTTTCAGCCTGCACCGAAGAAAGCACGCCCAAGGTGCTTCAGTCCTTGCCGGTAGCCTACGGCAAAATCAACCAGGTAGTGGTCGTGGCCGACCAGGAGGTATGGGAGAGCGCCGTGGGCGACTCGCTCGACTACCATCTGGCAGGCCCCTTCCTGCTGGTGCCGCGGCCGGAACCCATCTTCGACCTGATCCACTACACGCCCGAAGAGCTGGAAAAGGATCCCGTGCGCAAGCAGATGCGCAACTACGTGTTCCTGGCCGACCTGAGCGATGAGGACTCGCCCACGACCCGAATGGTCGTCAGTCAGCTCGGCCCGGAAAGGGTCCGCAAGATTCACGAAGGCAAAGGTTACGGCATTGCCGCCTGGGAGGGCGACAAGTGGGCCAAGGGCCAGCTGTTCGTGTACATGTACGGCCTCGGCACCGACAAGCTGATCCAGAACATCCGGGAGAACTCCGATGCCGTCATCCAGCGCATCAAAAAGCACGAACGGCCCCGCGTAGAAGCCACCGTCTATCAGGCCGGCGAGCACGAGGAGCTCATCACCGAAATCCAGGACAAGTTCGGCATCTACCTGCGCGTGCCCAAAGACTACTTCAAGGCCGTGTACGACCCCGACAACCACTTCATGTGGATCCGCAAGGAAACCAAGGAGCTGAGCAGCAACATCCTCATCCACAAGCGGCCCTACACCAGCACGCAGCAGTTTTCGAAGGAAGGCCTGAAACGGATACGCGACGAGCTGGGCCGCAAGTACATCTCCACGCGCATCGAAAACACGTACATGCGCATCGACGACGTGCACCTGCCGCTCATCGTCACGTCCAAAAGGGTGAACGGCGTGCCCGCCCTCGAAGCGCGCGGCATCTGGGAGATCGTCAACGACTACATGGCCGGCCCCTTCATCAGCCTGCTCATGGTCAATCCGAAAACCAACGAAATCATCTTTCTCGACGGCTTCATCTGGGCACCCGGCGAAGATCACCGTGACTACGTGGAGCAGCTGGAGGTGATCCTCAACACCGTCAAGTTCTGAGGGCTTTTTCCTTTCGCTTCCGCAAAAAACGACCCGCGGCAAACCCCTTCCCGACCAGGCTCAGGAAGGGGTTTGCTCCAACCACTGGATCAGCTCGTCCAGGTAGCGGCGGTCGTTGGCCAGGCGGGGCACCTTGTGCTGCCCGCCGAACTGGCCGCGCGCCTTGAGCCAGTTGAAAAACGTGCCGGGCGGAGCGACGTGGAGGCGCAGCCGCTCGAGGGCGAGGTCGTGAAAGCGTTTGGCCTCGTAGTCGGAATTGAGCTTCTGCAGGTTCTCGTCGAGCAGCCGGGCAAACTCCTCGACGTCGGGAGGCAGCTTCTCGAACTCGACGACCCATTCGTGGCCGCCCTTGGAGGTGCCTTCGAGCCAGACGGGCCCTACCGTGTATTCCAGCACCACGGCACCCGTCTGTTCGCACGTCATCTCGATGGCCTTGTCGGTGTTCTCCACCATCACCTCCTCGCCGAAGACGTTGATGAACTGGCGCGTGCGCCCCGTCACCTTGATGCGATAGGGCTTCAGTGAGGTGAACATCACGGTATCGCCGATGGCGTAGCGCCACAGACCGGCATTGGTCGAAATGACGAGGGCGTAGTTCTTTCCCGTCTCCACCTCGTCGAGGGTGAGGGTGACGGGGTTGTCGGACCCCCACTCGCTCATGGGGATGAACTCGTAATACACGCCATTGCGCAACAGCAGCGCCATGCCCTCGGTGCCGAGCTGGTCCTGTGCAGCAAAATAGCCTTCGGAAGCATTGTACACCTCCTGGTAGCTGACCTGATCGGAAGGGAAGAACTCGCAAAACTGCTTTTTGTAGGGTGCAAAGCTCACCCCGCCGTGCACGTAGAGCTGAAACTCGGGCCACACTTCCAGCATGTGGCGCTTGCCCGTCAGCTCCAGGATGCGCCGAAACAGCACGACCGACCAGGTGGGCACGCCCCCCACCATCACCACCCTGGGTTCGCGACTGGTGATATGGGCCATGCGCTCGATCTTTTTTTCGAAATCGGCCATGAGCGCCGTCTCGAAATCGGGCGTGAAGAAGGGACGGGCGAACCACGGCATGTGCTTGATCATGATGGCCGAGATGTCGCCGCGCATGGTGCGGGGATGCTCCTCGTAGGGCGCCAGACTGCCCCCCATCAGGAGGCTCTTGCAGGCAAACTGTTTGGCGTCGGCCCGCTGGTTGTAGAAGAAAGTCATCGTATCCCAACTGCCGCGAATGTGGCATTGGCGCAAGTTCTGGCGGGACACGGGAATGAACTTGCTGCGCCCCGAGGTGGTACCCGACGATTTGCTGAACCAGCGCACCTCGCCGGGCCACAGCACGTCGCGCTCGCCCAGCATCATGCGGTCGATCCACGGCTTGAGGTCTTCGTAGTGCTGCACGGGCACGCGGCGGGCATAGGTCTTCGGGTCGGCAATGTCGCCATAGCCGAACTGCCGCCCCCACTCCGTCTGCCGGCCGGCATGGATGAGCCGGTCGAACACCTGTCGCTGCGCCTCGTGCGGATGCGCAAGGATGTGCGCGAGGCGCCGATAGCGCGCGCGGTAGATTTTGGCGAAAGCCTTGTTGATCCAGTTTCTCATAGGCATGGGTCAGACCGCCACGCTGTAATCGCGCAAGGCCTCGTTGAGCGATACCTTCTTGTCGGTGCTCTCCTTGCGCTTGCCGATGATGAGCGCACAGCTCACCTGATAGGTGCCCGCGGGAAATTCTTTGGCATAGGAGCCGGGGATGACCACCGAACGCGGCGGCACGTAGCCGCGGTGCGTCACCGGCTCGGGGCCCGTCACGTCGATGATGCGGGTGGACTGCGTCAGCACGACGTTGGCGCCCAGCACGGCCTCACGGCCCACACGCACCCCTTCCACCACGATGCATCGCGACCCGATGAAGGCGTCGTCTTCGATGATGACGGGCGCGGCCTGGGGTGGCTCGAGCACGCCGCCGATGCCGACGCCGCCGCTCAGGTGCACATTGCGGCCGATCTGTGCGCACGATCCTACGGTGGCCCAGGTGTCGATCATGGTGCCGCCGCCCACCCAGGCACCAATGTTGACGTAGCTCGGCATCATGATCACGCCTTTCTCGAGAAAAGCACCGTAGCGCGCGATGGCATGGGGCACCACGCGCACGCCCTGTGCCGCGTAGTTGGTCTTGAGCGGAATCTTGTCGTGAAACTCGAATGGCGGCAGCTCGATGGTCTCCATCTTCTGAATGGGGAAATAGAGCACGACGGCTTTCTTCACCCATACGTTCACTTTCCAGTTGCCTTCGCCGTCGGGCTCGGCCACGCGCAGCTGGCCCCGGTCCAAAAGGTCGATGACCTGCCGGACGGCGCTCTGGACGCGCGGGTCGTGCAACAGGCTACGGTCGTCCCACGCCCGTTCGATGGTCGCTTGCAGATCGGTCATGTTGGTATTCGTTGTTCGTTTCGTTCGTTGTTGGCGGCTGCGGGTATTTTTTGCCGAAAGGCAGGAGATCAATACAGCAGTTCTTCGGGCCGGATGGAGTCGTCGCGCGCCGGAAATGCGTTGGGATAATCCTGCCGGACGATGTAGAGGTATTGGTACGCCTCCTCGCGCGACTCGAAGGCGCCGGCCAGCAGCTTGTAGTAGGGGCTCTGGTGCACCCAGTCGGCCGTGATGTTGGGATACAAGGTGCGAAAACGGATCAGCTCGCGCTCCACCCGCGAGCGGTCGGTAGAAGCCAGCAGCTGGATGCGCCAGCCGCGCACCGTGGGTGTGCTCTTGTTGAGCCGTACGAATTTGTCGAACAGGGCCGCCACCTCGGGCTGCGGCATGTAGCGCGGCGAAGGGTCGGGCGTGGCCTGCTGGCCGGCGGCGCTTGTGCACCACGCGATGGCCAAAACCAGTACGAGCGTCGTTCTCATGAGGCCGAAAGTTGAAATGCAAGGATGCACACCCAAGGGGTGCGCATGCAAAGATAGGCCGATTCTGCTGTGCGCGCAGCAGACGGAAAAAGAAGGTACGGGAAAGGAATTCTGTTACCCGGCCAGCTCGGCGGCAATGGCGACACCCGACGAGGTGCCGATGCGCGTGGCACCAGCTTCGAGCATCTGCTGCATGGTAGCTGCATCGCGAATGCCGCCCGAGGCTTTGATCTGGATGTGGTCGGGCAGCAGGGAGCGCAGCTTGCGCACCACTTCCACCGTGGCGCCCCCACCGTTGAAGCCGGTAGAGGTCTTCACGAAGTCGGGAGCTACCTCGGCACAAATGGCCGCCAGCTTTTCGATTTCTGCGTCGGTGAGCAGGGCCGTTTCGAGGATGACCTTGATGATGCGACCGTGCAGATGGGCCGCCCGCGTCATACTGTCGATATCGTTGCGTACGAAGTTCCAGTTGCCATTCTTGACGGCGCACAGGTTGATCACCACGTCCAGCTCGTGGGCCCCTTCATCGATGGCGCGCTTGATTTCCTCTACCTTGGCTGCGGTGGCCGAATAGCCCATCGGAAAACCAATGACCGTAGCCACCTTGATGTCTTCCTCGCCCTCGAGCTGCTCGACTGCGTGCTTGACGTAAAATGGCGGGATACACACCGCACCAAAGCCATACTGGCGTGCCTCTGCACACAGTCGGGCCACGTCTTGTTCGGTAGTGTCAGGTTTCAGGAGCGTGTGATCAATCAGTTTTACCGGGGTCATGTGCAAATAGCGTTTTCTGGGATTGTCGTTCATGGAACCGGGCCGCAAGATAGATCAAAATTGCAATTGAATCGATGAGGAAAGTTACTCCCCCTTCTATCGAATAAAATCAAAAACAACTGACTACCAAATTGTTAAAAAACAAGCAATGCACTCACCACCCCAAATCGTCTGCAGGCATTCTCCTATTTTTGCGCCCCTGACAGTGAGCTACTTTTGGAGCATGCCCGCCCTACTGTGCCGGCAATCCGCTCGCAGGGCAGCGGAAAGCACTTCGGCAACAGGGCGTTGAAGCTCGTTTTTCCCCGGGCAAAAGTGAAGGGGTCAGAACGAACCCGATTGGGGAATTGGACACATATTTGAGTTCTTGCGATCTGGTCGGTCGCCACAAACCGGCATTTTCGCACTCTTGCCCAAAAAATGGTGGAAACGAAATGAAGGTTTTGAAGTTTGGCGGATCGTCGGTGGCCAATGCCTCCCGCATCCGAAACGTGTTGCAAATTCTGAAGAGATACTACAGCGAAGGCGAACGGTTCACGGTCGTCTTTTCTGCTTTTGGGGGCCACACCGATCTGCTCATTCAGATGAGCAGACTGGCCGAAAAGGGCGATGAAGCGTGGAAAGCGGCCTTCGAAAAACTGCGTCAGCGCCATTTCGACGCTGCTGCCGAGCTGATCGACGAGCCGCTGCGTTCGGAAATCTGGCCCCAATTGGAGCACAGCCACGAGGTGCTGCGCAACCTCCTGCACGGCATCTTCCTGGTGCGCGAGGCTTCGCCGCGCACGATGGACTACGTACTCAGCTTCGGCGAGCGCACCTCGGCCTTCATCATCACGCACGCCCTGCGCAACGAAGGGGTGCCCGCCGCTTACCTCGACGCGCGCAAGGTGATCAAGACCGACAAGAATTTCGGGGCGGCACGCGTACTCGAAGAGCTGACCTATGCGCTGATCCGGGAACACTACGGCCAGCACCCGGAAATCCAGGTCGTCACCGGCTTCATCGGCTCCACCAAGGGCGGGCTGACCACCACGCTGGGCCGTGGCGGCTCCGACTACACGGCGGCGTTGCTGGCCGCCGGCCTCGACGCCAGCCTCATCGAGATCTGGACCGATGTGGACGGGGTGCTCACTGCCGACCCGCGCAAGGTGAAAAAGGCGTTCACCATTCCGGCACTGACCTACAACGAGGCCATGGAGATGTCGCACTTCGGTGCCAAGGTGATTTACCCGCCCACCATTCAGCCTGCGCTGAAAAAGGAGATCCCCATCGTCATCAAAAACACGTTCAACCCCGACTTTCCGGGCACGCGCATCGCCAAGGACGTGCCCCCCTCGCCGCGTGCCGTCAAAGGCATCAGCTCCATTTCCAACATCGCCCTGCTGACGCTTTCGGGTAGTGGCATGGTGGGCGTGCCCGGCACGGCCGCCCGCCTGTTCGGGGCGCTGGCCCAGGCGGGCATCAACGTCATCCTCATCACGCAGGGCTCGTCCGAACAGTCCATCAGCTTTGCCGTGCAGCCTGCCGACGCCAGGAAGGCGAAACGGCGCGTGGAAAAAGAGTTCGCTTTCGAGCTGGAAAAGGGAGCCATCGATGGCGTGCGCCTCGAAGAAGACCTGGCCGTGGTGGCCATCATCGGCGAAAACATGCGCTACCGCCCCGGCATCGCCGGCAGGCTGTTTCAGGCCCTGGGCAAAAACGGCATCAACGCCGTGGCCATCGCACAGGGATCGTCCGAGCTCAACATATCGGTCGTCATCGCGCGCGATGACGAAAGCAAGGCGCTCAACGCCCTGCACGAGGCCTTCTTCCTCAGCGATACCAAGGAGCTGCACCTCTTCCTCGTGGGGGTGGGTCTGATCGGCAGCACCCTCCTGCGGCAGATCCAGCAGCAGGCCGACTGGCTGCGCGAAAAGAGCGGCCTGGAGATCAAAATCACCGGTCTGGCCAACAGCAAAAAAATGCTGTTCGATCCGGAAGGCATTGCGCCCGACGCATGGAAAGCGCGCCTCGAAGCCGACGGGGAGCCCATGAGCATGGCGCGCTTCGTGGAACGCATGAAAGCGCTCAACCTGTCCAATTCGATATTCGTGGACAACACCGCCTCGGAAAAGGTAGCGTCGTTCTACGAAAGCATCCTGGACGCCAGCATCTCCATCTCCACGCCCAACAAAATCGCTACGTCTTCTTCCTACCTCCAGTACCAGCGACTCAAACAGATTGCCGCCAAGAGAGGCGTGCCCTTCATGTACGAGACGAACGTGGGCGCCGGCCTGCCCGTCATCTCCACGCTCACCGACCTGATCCAGAGCGGCGACCGCATCCTGAAAATAGAGGGTGTCCTGTCCGGATCGCTCTCCTTCATCTTCAACAACTTCAGGGAAGGCACGCGTTTCAGCGACATCGTCAGGGAAGCGCGCAAGCGCGGCTACACCGAACCCGACCCGCGCATCGACCTCAACGGCATCGATGTGCGCCGGAAAATCATCATCCTCGCACGGGAAACGGGCCTGCCACTCGAACAGAAAGACGTGGAAATAGCGTACATCCTGCCGGAAGCGGTACGCAACGCGCCCAGCGTGGAGGAGTTTTTCAAGGAGCTCGAAGCGGCAGATGACCATTTCGAACGAATGAGGCGCGAAGCCGAAGAGGAAGGAAAGGTGTTGCGGTTTGCGGCCGTGCTGGAAAACGGCCAGGCGGCCATCCGCCTGCTCCGCGTAGGGCCCGAACATCCCTTCTACAACCTCAGCGGAAGCGACAACATGATCGTCTTCACGACCGAGCGATACAGCGAACGCCCGCTCGTGGTGCGCGGCCCCGGCGCAGGTGCCGAGGTGACGGCAGCGGGAGTATTTGCCGAAATCATCCGCATCGGCAACTTTCTGGCGTGAGCGAGAGGCCTAGAGAGGGAGTGAGGAGTGA
>CAYNYN010000169.1:0-7711 GCA_964401445.1 uncultured Saprospiraceae bacterium
GCCGCTTCCGGCTTTCGCCAAAAGCAAAAAAGGTCGCCCGGCAGGGCAACCTTCATGCAATATGAATCACACTCAATGGCTGGATGTCGCAATCAACTGACTTCGTCCCTCCTGCTCTCTGTCTCTCTGTCTCTCCGTCTCTCCCTCACGCCGCAGGCTGCCGGTCGAACGCGCCTTCGCGCCACAGCTTTTCGAGCGTGGCATAGACGAGGTAGGGGTTGACGGCATTGGCGCCGTAGCCGATGAGGGTGGCGAAGTGGTGCGTCTCCCACACGTCGCCGGCTTCGACCACGAGCGAGGTGCGCGTGCGCAGGCCGCGCGCCACGAGGTGGTGATGCACGGCGCCCACGGCCAGCAGTGAGGGCACGGGGGCGTGGCGGGCGTCGGCGCGGCGGTCGCTGAGGATGAGGATGTTGACGCCGTTGCGCGTGAAATCCTCCGCGGCGGCGCAGATGTGGTCGAGGGCCGCTTCGAGGCGCCCTTCCTGGCCGTCGGCGGGGAAGAGCATGTCCACCACGCCGGCGCGCAGGTGGGGGTGCGCCAGGTGGCGCAGGCTGCTGAGCTGCTGGTTGGTCAGCACGGGATGCTCGAGGCGCAGGATGCGGGCGTGCAGCTCGTCGGGCTCGAGGATGTCGCCCGAGCTGCCCAGCAGCATGTGCAGCGACATGACCGAGCGCTCGCGGATAGGGTCGATGGGCGGGTTGGTCACCTGGGCGAAGAGCTGCTGGAAGTAGTTGGCCAGGTGCTGCGTCTGCTGCGAGAGCACGGGCAGCGGCCAGTCCACGCCCATCGAGCCGACGGGGTCCTTGCCCTGGGCGGCCATGGGCTGGATGACCATGCGCAGGTCTTCGCGCGTGATGCCGAAGAGCTGCTGGCGGCGCAGCAGCGACTGGGCGTCCATGGTGTCGGTCACGGGCTCGCCTTCCGGCAGCTCGTCGAGGGTGAGTTTGTTTTTGGCCAGCCACTCGCCATAGGGCTTGTTGCGGCACACGATGTCTTTCACTTCCTCGTCTTCGATGATGCGGCCCTCGTCGAGGTCGGCGATGAGGATGCGGCCGGGCTGGAGGCGCCCCTTGCGCACCACCTTCTCGGGCGGCACCTCGAGCACGCCCGCTTCGGAGGCCACCACCAGCAGGTCGTCGTCGGTGAGCATGTAACGCAGGGGGCGCAGGCCGTTGCGGTCGAGCATGGCACCCACCAGGATGCCGTCGGTGAAGCAGATGCCGGCGGGGCCGTCCCAGGGCTGCATCAGGTTTTCGTGGAACTCGTAGAAGGCTTTCTTGTGCTCGGGCATGTCGTCGTCGTGCTGCCAGGCCTCGGGGATCATCATCATGAGGGCGTGGGGCAGCGAGCGCCCCGACAGCACCAGAAACTCGAGCACGTTGTCGAAGTTGCCCGAGTCCGACAGCTCCAGGCCGCACACCGGCCAGATCTTTTCGAGTTCATCCTTTGTGAAGAGGCCGCCCTCGATGAGGGGCTCGCGCGCCTTCCACCAGTTGAGGTTGCCGGCGATGGTGTTGATCTCGCCGTTGTGGGCGATGTAGCGGAAGGGCTGGGCCAGCTTCCACTTGGGCACCGTGTTGGTCGAGAAGCGGCTGTGCACCAGCGCGATGGCCGAGGCCAGGCGGTCGTCGTGCAGGTCGGGGAAGTAAGGGCGCAGCTGCGAGGTGGTCAATTGCCCCTTGTACACCACCGTCTTGTACGAGAGCGAGGCGATGTAGAACTGGTCGAGCGTCTGCGGATAGGTCTGATAGATGCGGTGCGAGGCGTACTTGCGCAGCACGAACAGGCGGCGCTCCAGCTTGCGCCGGTCCATGTCTTTCACGGGCCGCACGAACAGCTGCTCGATGCGGGGCTCGGCCGAGATGGCCGTGTCGCCCAGCAGCTCGTTGTCGGTGGGCACCTTGCGGTAGCCCAGCAGCTCGAAGCCCAGCTCGTCGATGTAGTCGTTGAGCAGCACGCGGCACTGGCTGCGCAGGCTGCGGTCGGCGGGGAAGAAGACGACGCCTACGCCGTATTTGCCGAAAGGCGGCAGCTCGAAGCCCAGCTCGCGCGCCTTGGCGACGAAGAAGTCGTGCGGCGTCTGTATCAGGATGCCGGCGCCGTCGCCGGTGTTCTCTTCGTAGCCGGTGGCGCCGCGGTGATCCATGGCCTGCAGGATGCGCAGCGCATCCTCGACGAGCTGATGCGAGGCTTGTCCCTTCAGGTGGGCGATCAGGCCCGTGCCGCAGGCGTCGCTTTCCAGTTGGGGAACGTAGAGGCCTTTCTGTGGGGTCATGTCTGGTTGCGGTTTGCTGGCTTTATCGGCAGGGCCTCTCGAGGGCGGGGCAGGGGGCGTACGCCCCGACGTCCCCAAAAATAAAGCAGCAGCGAGCGGGCATGCCGACCGAAATGGCCGCCGGCTTCCAATCTTCAAACGGCGAAGCGCGTGCCGGCGAGTCGCCCTTCGAGGGCGGCCAGCAGGAAGCCTTCGGCGCTGCCGTTGACGATCCACATCTCCACGCCGCCCTCCTTGCAGATGAAGGCCGCCTGCACCTTGGAGCGCATGCCGCCCGAGCCGTGGGGCGTGCCCGCCCCGCCGGCCATGTGCCACACGTCGGCGGGGTGCGCCACGTGCCGGATGAGGCGGGCGTGGGCGTGGGTGCGCGGGTCCTGCTCGTACAGGCCGTCGATGTCGCTGGCCAGCACCAGCAGGCGCGCGCCCAGCAGCACGGCCACGTGGGCGGCCAGCCGGTCGTTGTCGCCGAAGTGGATCTCCTCGGTGGCCACCGTGTCGTTCTCGTTGACGATGGGCACGTAGCCGTTGTGCAGCAGCGTGCGCAGCGTGTTCACGGTGTTGGCGCGCGAGGCAGGGCGCGTGAAGTCGTCGTGCGTGAGCAGGCACTGGGCCACCTGCAAGCCGAAGTCGTGGAAAACCTCCTGGTACAGCCGCATGAGCATGGGCTGCCCGATGGCGGCCAGCGCCTGCTTCACTTCGAGGGGCGAGCCGCCGTGCAGCTCGACCTGGTGGCGTGCGGCGGCGATGGCGCCCGAGCTGACGAGCACCACCTGCCAGGCGTCGTGCAGCGCCACGATCTGGCGGGCCAGGTCTTCCAGCTTGCCGCGCGAGATCTGTGCCGTGCCGCGCGTCAGCGTCGAGGTGCCCACCTTGAGCACGAGGATGGGGCGTTCGTCTTTCATGGGCGCGTGTGTCCGTTGCCGAAAACGTACCATTTGTTCGTCACCAGGTGCTGCAGGCCCAGCGGCCCCCGGTGGTGCAGCTTGTCGGTGCTGATGGCCAGCTCGGCGCCCAGCCCGAACTGGCCGCCGTCGGTGAAGCGCGTCGAGGCGTTGTGGTACACCGCCGCCGCGTCGATGGCGTCCATGAAGCGGCGCGCCACGGCCTCGTCCTCGGTCAGGATGGCCACCGAGTGGCCGCCCGAATAGCGGTTGATGCGGGCGATGGCGTCGTCGGGCCCCTCGGCCAGGCCGATGACGATCTTCATGGCCAGAAACTCTTCGTACCACATCTGCTCGTCGGCCACCACGGGCAGGCCCCTTTCGGGAAACAGCGCCTGCACGCGCGCATCCACCCACACCTCCACGCCCGACGCGGCGAGCGCGTCGATCAGCTCGGCCAGGCGCGGCTGCAGCCCGGGCAGGGCGGCGTCCACCAGCACCTTGTCGAGCGCATTGCACGCGCTGATCTTGTGGGTCTTGGCGTTCAGCACCACGGGCACCACCTTGCGCCAGTCGGCCGCGCGATGCACGTAGGCGAAGTTGTTGCCGCGGCCCGACACCAGCACGGGACACGCCGCATGCTCCTTGACGAAGCTGATGAGGCGCGCGCCGCCGCGCGGCACGATCAGGTCGAGCGGCTGGTCGGGCTGGCGCAGGAAGGCCTGCGTCTCGGCGCGGCTGAACTCCAGATACCGTACCCGGTCGGTGGGGCAGCCGGCCGCCGCGAGCGCTTCGTGCCAGCACTGCACCAGCACGCGGTTGGTGCGGTGCGCCTCCTTGCCGCCCTTGAGCAGGATGCGGTTGCCGGCTTTGAAGGCGATGGCTGCCGCCTCGATCGTCACGTCGGGCCGCGACTCGTAGATGATGAGCACGGTGCCGAAGGGTGCCGTGCGGTCTTCGACGACGAGCCCGTCGGGGCGCTCGTAGCGGTAGCGCCGCACGCCCACGGGGTCGGGCAGGGCCGCCACCTGCTCCAGCGCGCCGATCATGCCGTCCACCTTGGCGTCGTCCAGCACGAGGCGGTCGTACAGGGCGCGGTCGGAAGGGTCGCAGGCCGCCACGTCGGCGCGGTTGGCGTCGAGGATGTCCTGCCGCCGTGCCGCCACGCGTCGGGCCGCGCCCAGCAGCACTTCGTTCCTGGTCTGTGTGTCCATGGTTCTTTTGTCGTTGTCGCCTTTCGGCAAATGGGACCTGCGGGTCAGGGAGGCATTTCCCGAAAGGGGAAAAGGCCCACTGCGCCGGCAGCATGCGAGTTTCCGCCTTTCCGGCAAACGGATCAAGGAAGTGCCCGAGCATTTTGGCGGGTGCAGGCCGATCTTCAAGCGCCTCTTCAGGCGTCGATGCGGCCCGTCTGGATGGCGCGCATGGCGGCGATGCCGAGGCCGCGCACGGCGTGGATGAGGCCGGCGAAGCGCGGATCGGACGTCTTGCCTTCGACGTAGCGCTTGTAGATCTGCTGCGCGATGACGGCCACCTTGAACACGCCATAGACGTAGTAGAAAACGGCATTGCCGGGGTCGCGCCCGCTGCGGGTGGCGTAGGCCTGCACCAGCGCCTCGCGTGAGGGGTTGCCCGGCCAGATGGATGGGTTGAGCGCCAGCCCCTGCAGCCAGTCGGGATCGCTGGCGGTGACCCAGTAGCCCAGCGTGGTGCCCAGGTCCATGAGCGGATCGCCGATGGTGGCCATCTCCCAGTCGAGCACGGCGCGCACCCGCGTCAGGTCGTCGGGGTCGAGCACGAGGTTGTCGTACTTGTAGTCGTTGTGGATGAGGGTGGCATCGGCCTCGGGCGGCAGGTGGTCGGCCAGCCAGCGGGCGGCGCGCTCCAGCTCGGCGATGTCGTCGGTGCGGGCGGCCCGGTAGCGCTTCGTCCAGCCTTCGATCTGGCGCTGCACGTAGCCCTGCGGCCGGCCCCAGTCGCCCAGGCCGGCAGCGCGGTAGTCGAGGCCGTGCAGCTCGACGAGCGTGTCGACGAAGGCGTCGGCCACGCGCGCCATGGTGGCGGCGTCGGGGCGTGCAGCCTCGGGCAGCGTGGCACGCAGGATGACGCCCGGCACGCGCTCCATGAGGTAGAAGGGGGCGCCCAGCACGGTCTCGTCGTCGCAATACCACACGGGGCGCGGCACGCGCCCCCAGACGGGATGCAGCGCTTCGAGGATGCGGTACTCGCGGCCCATGTCGTGCGCCGTCTTGATCTGTGCGCCGAAGGGCGGGCGCCGCAGCACGTACTCGCGGTCGCCAGCCACGACGTGGTAGGTGAGGTTGGAGTAGCCGCTGGGGAACTGCGCGACCTGTAGCGGGCCATCCCAGGCGGGCAGATGTTCCCGCAGGCAGGCGGCCAGCCGTTCTACGGGCAGCTCTTCACCCGGGCGCACGGCAGCGGGGCGGTCGAGGCGGGGATCGGAGGGGTCGTGCATGGTGTGCGGTTTTTGTTTTTGGCGAAAGCCGGCACTACGGACGGTCGTCGGCAGCGGATGCCGATGCGTCCAGCGCCTTGAGCATCTGTCGGGCCACGCGGCTCTTGTGCACCTCGTCGGGGCCGTCGTAGATGCGGGCGGCGCGCTCGTGGCGGTACCACCAGGCCAGCACCAGGTCGTCGAGCATGCCGAGGCCGCCGTGCACCTGCAGGGCGCGGTCGAGCACGCGCTGCAGCACGCCCGCACAGAAGAATTTGATCATCGAAATCTCGGTGCGCACGGCGTACTGGCCTGCCTCGTCCATGCGGCGCGCCGTGTCGAGCACCATGAGGCGCGCCGCCCACACCTCGGCCTTGCATTCGGCCAGCCAGTGCTGGATGACTTGCTGGCTGGCCAGCGGCTTGCCGGGCGCCAGCGTGCGCTGCAGGGCGTAGCGGCCCATCATGTCGAGGGCGCGCTCGCAGATGCCGATCCAGCGCATGCAGTGGTGGATGCGGCCGGGCCCCAGGCGCGACTGCGCGATGGCGAAGCCGGCGCCACGGCTGCCCAGCAGGTGGTCGGCCGGCACGCGGCAGCCCTCGAAGCGCACCTCGGCATGGCTCATCCAGCCGCCGCCCGTCTCGCCCATCACGGGCAGGTTGCGCACCAGGCGGAAGCCGGGCGCGTCGAGCGGCACGATGAGCTGGCTGGCGCGCTGGTAGGGGTTGACCTCGTCGGGCTCGGTGACGGCCATGACGATGGCGAAGGCGGCGCCGTCGGCACCGCTGGTGAACCACTTGTGCCCGTCGATCACCCACTCGTCGCCTTCGCGTACGGCCGTGGTGCCCAGATAGGTGGGGTTGGAGCCCGCAAACTCGGGCTCGGTCATGGCGAAGCAGCTGCGGATGCGCCCCTCGACGAGGGGGCGCAGGTAGCGCTCCTGCTGCTCGGGCGTGCCGTACTCGATCAGGATCTCCATGTTGCCCGCATCGGGCGCCTGGCAGTTGAAGCAGTAGTGGCCGAAGGGGCTACGCCCCAGCACGGCACCCAGCAGGGCAAACTGCTGCAGTGTCAGGCCAGCGCCGCCCCAGGCTCTGGGTATCTGCGGCGCCCACAGCCCCATGGCCTTCACCTCCGCGCGCAGCGGCGCCAGCGTGGCCTCGACCTCCGACCAGGGGCTGCCGAGCAGGCGGGACTCGAGGGGGATGAGCCGTTGCTCCACGAACGTGGCGGCGCGGGCGAGGAGCGCGTCGAAGTCGGCATTTTGCGAAAGCGGCATAAGGCGTGCTTGCTTGTGAAAAAATATGGGTTAGCCGGCCACCAGGTGCCCGCCGTCGGCCACGAAGACGCTGCCGGTGCAGTAGCTGCCGGCCTCACTGGCCAGCAACACGGCCAGGCCCACCATCTCGTCGGGCGTGGCGATGCGGCGCAGCGGCAGGTGGCGTTCGACCTGCTGCAGGATGGCTTCGTTCTGCCACAGGGCGGCGCTGAACTTGGTCTTCACCAGGCCCGGGCACAGGGCGTTGCTGCGGATGCCATCGGCGCCCCACTCCTTGGCCTGGCTCATGGTCAGCATGATGAGTGCGGCCTTGCTGATGCTGTACAAGCCCAGCCCCACCGACGGGCGCAGCCCCTCCACCGAAGCGATGTGGATGATGGAGCCGCCGCCGCGCGCTTTCATGTGGGGGTAGCACAGGTTGGACAGGTGGAAGCAGGCCTTGACGTTCACTTCCATGATCTTGTCGAAAAGGGCTTCGTCGGCCTCGGCCAGCGGCCCGTAGGCCGGATTGGTGGCCGCGTTGTTGACCAGCACGTCCACGCCGCCGTAGCGCGCCACGGTCGCTTCGACGAGCCGGCGCCGCTGGTCGGCATGGCCCGTATGGCAGGCGAGGGCCGTGGCCTCCAGTCCGTCGGCGCGCAAGGCCTCGGCTACGGCGTCCACGGCTTCCTGCTTGCGGCTGCTCACCACCACCCGCGCGCCCATCTCGGCCAGGCCCCGCGCAATGGCGGCGCCGATACCTTTCGAGGCGCCCGTGATGATGGCTACCTTGCCGTCGAGGCGAAATCGGTCTGCAATACTCATCGTTGGCGTTTTTT
>CAYNYN010000170.1:0-2293 GCA_964401445.1 uncultured Saprospiraceae bacterium
CGCAACGTTTTTTGCCATCCCTCTCAACATCGCCGCGGCAGCGGCGTCTCAACAGGGCGCGCAGCGCCCTATCAACACCGAGCAAAGCGAGTCTCAACACCGAGCGCAGCGAGTCTACACATCCTTCATCGACAGCTGGATGCGCTTGCGCACCAGATCCACCTCCAGCACGCGCACCTTGACCTCCTGCTGTAGCTTGACCACCTCGGCCGGGTTGCGCACGAAGCGGTTGGCGAGCTGCGAGATGTGCACCAGTCCGTCCTGCTTGACGCCGATGTCCACGAAGGCGCCGAAGTTGGTGATGTTGGTGACGATGCCCGGCAGCACCATGCCCGGCCGCAGGTCTTCGATCGAATGGACGTCGCCGAACTCGAATGGCTGGGCCTTGCCGCGGGGGTCCAGCCCCGGCTTCTCCAGCTCGCGCATGATGTCGCGCAGGGTGGGCAGGCCCACCGTGTCGGTGACGAATTCGTCCAGCCGGATCTTCTTGCGCAGGGCAGCATCGCGGATGAGGTCTTCCACCGTGACGCCCAGGCTGCTGGCCATGCGCTCCACCACGTGGTAGCTCTCGGGGTGCACGGCCGTGTTGTCGAGCGGGTTGTCGCCATTGCGGATGCGCAGGAAGCCGGCCGCCTGTTCGAAGGCCTTCTCGCCCAGGCGCGGCACCTTCTTCAGGTCTTCGCGCGAGCGGAAAGGGCCGTGCTCCTTGCGCCACTGCACGATGTTTTGCGCCAGCGAAGGCCCCAGCCCCGACACGTAGGTGAGCAGGTGCTTGCTGGCCGTGTTGAGGTTGACGCCCACCGAGTTGACACACGACTCCACCTCGCGCTCGAGCGCTTCGCGCAGCAGCGTCTGGTTGACGTCGTGCTGGTACTGCCCCACCCCGATGCTCTTGGGATCGATCTTGACCAGCTCGGCCAGGGGATCCATGAGGCGGCGGCCGATGGACACGGCGCCGCGCACCGTCACGTCGTGGTCGGGAAACTCTTCGCGCGCCACCTCACTGGCCGAATAGATCGAGGCGCCCGCCTCGTTGACCATGTACACTTCGACGGGGCGGTCGAACTCGATGCGGCGGCACAGGGCCAGCGTCTCGCGGCCGGCCGTGCCGTTGCCCACGGCGATGGCTTCGATCTGGTAGCGCTGCACCAGCGAGCGCAGCACGTCGACGGCCATGCGCTCCTCCTGCTGCGGCGGATGCGGAAAGATGGTGGTGTGGTACATCAGCTCGCCGCTGGCGTCGAGGCACACCACCTTGCAGCCGGTCCGATAGCCCGGGTCGATGGCCAGCACCGGCTTTTGGCCCAGCGGCGGCGCCAGCAGCAACTGGCGCAGGTTGCGCGTGAACACCTCGATCGCCTCGCGGTCGGCCTGCTCTTTCGACAGATTGCGGAATTCGGTCTCGATGGATGGCTGCAGCAGCCGCTTGTAACTGTCGTGGATGGCCAGCCGCACCTGTTCGGCGGCTTCGTTGCGCTTGCGCAAAAAGTTGAACTCCAGCTTTTCGATGGCGCGCTCCTCGTCCGGCGCGATCTTCACACGCAGAAACCCTTCCTCCTCGCCCCGCCGGATGGCCAGCAGGCGATGCGACGGGATGCGCGCAAGCGGCTCCTCGAAGTCGAAGTAGTCGCTGTACTTGGCGCCTTCCGTTTCCTTGCCGCGCGCCACCTTCGAGCGGATGGTGGCTTCCTTGCGGAAAAGGGAACGCACCAGCTTGCGCGCACCCTCGTCTTCGCTGATCCACTCGGCGATGATGTCGCGGGCTCCCTGCAGCGCTTCCTCCACGTCGGCCACTTCCTCGCCCAGAAAACTCGCCGCAAAGGCCTCCACACTGCCGTCGCGCTGCTCGAACAGCATTTGCGCCAGCGGCTCCAGCCCCTTTTCGCGCGCCATGGTGGCGCGGGTGCGGCGGCGCGGCTTGTACGGCAGGTAGATGTCTTCCAGCTCGGTGGCGTCCCAGCACGCCTCGATGCGGGCACGCAGCTCGTCGGTCAGCTTGCCCTGCTCCTCGATGGTTTTAAGGATGGTCTCGCGCCGCTTGTCCAGCTCCTCCAGGCGCTTGAGCTCCTTCTGGATGTCGTGGATCTGCACCTCGTCGAGCGAGCCCGTGGCCTCCTTGCGGTAACGGGCAATGAACGGTATGGTGGCACCTTCGGCCAGCAGCCGCACCGTAGCTGCTACCTGGCGTTCGGCAATGCCCGTTGCGCGGGCGATGAGCGGTTCGTATCGCATGGTTCACTCTTTTGAATACTGAGCCCCCTGTAAAAATGGTTGAGGGTGTAGCGTTGAGGGT
>CAYNYN010000170.1:2393-7691 GCA_964401445.1 uncultured Saprospiraceae bacterium
GAATCCACGCCCAAATCGGGAAAAGCTGAGATCCAGCTTTCTTCACTTTTCGAAAAAAACTATCTTTGCCACACCTTCCATGGGATTGAACTTCAACCATTTGATGTTGTAGTTCTCAAACAAACACTTTCCAACAAACACTTTTCGGGCAAATACTTCCCCTCATTTGCAACCCGCTATGCCGTTTTGGCGTAGTTGTTGCTGTTTTCGTATTAAAAAATTTCCTAATAAAACAAACATACCCATGCCCGTCAAAATCCTCATCGTCGATGACGAAAAGAGCATCCGCCGCACCCTGAGAGAGATCCTGGAATTCGAAAAATACGAGGTGGACGAAGCTGCTGACGGTCTGGAGTGCCTGGTCAAGGTCAAGCGCACCAGGTACGACGTCATCATCCTGGACATCAAGATGCCCAAGATGGACGGCATGGAGGCGCTGGAACGCATCCAGGGGCTGGCACCCGACACGCCGGTCATCATGATTTCCGGGCACGCGACCATCGACACGGCGGTTGAGGCGGTGAAGCGTGGCGCGTTCGACTTCATCTCCAAGCCGCCCGATCTGAACCGCGTGCTCATCACCATCCGCAATGCGCTCGACAAATCCACGCTGGTACAGGAGACCAAGGAGCTGAAGAAGACCATCACCAAGGTGCAGAGCCAGGTGCCGGTCATGATCGGCGAATCGGAAGCCATGCAGCGCATCCGTGCCACCATCGAGCGGGTGGCCCCCATCGACACGCGCGTGCTCATCACGGGCCCCAATGGCTCGGGCAAGGAGCTGGTGGCGCGCTGGATCCACGCCAAGAGCCCGCGCGCCAAGACCGGCAAGCTGGTCGAAGTGAACTGCGCTGCCATCCCTGCCGAGCTGATCGAGAGCGAGCTGTTCGGCCACGAGAAAGGCTCGTTCACCTCGGCCGTCAAGCAGCGCATCGGCAAGTTCGAGGAAGCCAACGGCGGCACCCTCTTCCTCGACGAGATCGGCGACATGAGCCTGTCGGCCCAGGCCAAGGTGCTGCGCGCCCTGCAGGAAAACCGCATCACGCGCGTGGGCGGCAACAAGTCCATCAAAGTGGACGTGCGCGTCATCGCGGCCACCAACAAGAACCTCATCGAGGAGATCCGGGCCGGCCGTTTCCGCGAGGACCTGTATCACCGCCTGGCCGTCATCGTCATCGACGTGCCGCCGCTCAACCACCGCCGCGAAGACATCCCCCTGCTGGCCGAGCATTTCGTCAAGGAGATTTGCAGCGAGTACAAGATCAAGCCCAAAACCATCACCAAGGAAGCCATGGTGACGCTGCAAAACCTGAACTGGACGGGCAACATCCGCGAGCTGCGCAACGCCCTCGAACGGCTGATCATCCTGTCGGACAAGGAGATCACCAAGGACGAAGTGGACCAGTACGTGGTGCCCACAATGAATCAAAAACGCACCGATTCGAGCAATATGCCCGGGCCGCTGCCCGCTTCATAAGCGGCCTCGGGTTTGATTTTTCGGAAATTTTGGCCTAAAATGGCCCCTTGGCCGAAAGCCTGCCCCTTTCCCGGGCAGGCTTTTTGCGCCTCGACACATTCGAACTTTTTGCACAAAACCAGATGATTATGAGTACGACGAATGCACAGGACGGCTTGCTGAAGACGAAGCACGCCATGAAACAGTGGAGCAAGCTGAAAGCCGAGAACTCCTGGACGATGTTCAAGGTGATCTCGGAATTCGTGGACGGTTTCGAGCGGCTCAACCGCATCGGACCCTGTGTGTCCATCTTCGGTTCGGCGCGTACCAGCCCCAACCACAAATACTACAAAATGGCCGTCGAGATCGCGCGGCGCCTCACCGACGAAGGCTATGGCATCATCACGGGCGGCGGCCCCGGCATCATGGAGGCCGGCAACAAGGGCGCGGCACTCAACAACGGCGTCTCGGTAGGCCTCAACATCTCGCTGCCCCACGAGCAAAACCACAACCCCTACATCGACCCCGACAAGGTGCTGCAGTTCCGCTACTTCTTCGTGCGCAAGGTCATGTTCGTCAAGTACGCCCAGGCGTTCGTGGTCATGCCCGGCGGCTTCGGCACCATGGACGAGCTGTTCGAGGTGCTCACCCTCATCCAGACCAAGAAGATCACGCCCGTGCCGGTCGTGCTGGTCGGTTCCGAGTACTGGGGCGGCCTCAAGGAGTGGATCCGCAGCGTGATGCTCGAAAAGGAGCACAACGTCAACCCCGACGACCTGGACCTGATGCCCATCGTGGACGATCCCGAAGAGGTCATCAAGATCATCAACGACTTCTACACCCAGAAGAAGAGCGAGCTCACGCCCAACTACGAGCTCTGACGCGGCCGTCGACGAGCAAGCGGCGACGATGGAAGGCCTGCTCGGCCCCCTTCCATCGTCCCTCGTCGACACCCGAGGGGCCCTTGCCCATTTGGCGAAAGCCGGAAAAAATGCCAATTTCAGCCCTCGTCAGTCCGGACCGGTCAGGTTTTTGCCTTTCGGCAAATGGCACCTGCGCGCAATTCCCGATAAACGATGGCTCCTTCTCCTCGAAGAAACACCCCCAAGAGCAAGAAAAACAAACGGACGGCCATGTGGCCGCTACGCCTGCGGCTGCTGACGGCCGCCCTGCTGGCCGCCGTGGCCATGGCGCTGTACGCCCCCACCCTCGCCTACGACTACGTGTACGACGACGATGCCGTGCTGGTACAGAACGTCTTCGTCAAGGACGGGCTGGCCGGCCTCGATGAGATCTGGACGACGAGCTACTTCAAGGGCTACGACCCCGGCATCGACACGCGCGCCTACCGGCCCCTGCCGCTCACCACGCTGGCCATCGAGTACGAGCTGTTCGGGCTGAACCCGGCCGTCAACCACGCCTCCAACGTGCTGATGTACGGGCTGACGGCCTTCGTCCTCTTCCTTTTCCTGAGCCACCTGCTGCGCCGCTACCACCCGCTGGTGCCCATCCTCATCGTGCTGTTTTTCGTGCTGCACCCCGTGCACGTCGAGGTGCCGGCCAACGTCAAGAGCCGCGACACCATGCTCGGCTTCCTCAACTTCTGCCTGGCAGCCTGGCTCCTGCTGCAGTACTACGACCGACGGCGGTGGCCGTGGCTCGCCGGCTCGGTGTTCTTTTACCTGCTGGCCCTGTTTTCGAAAGAAGAAGTCATCACGACGGTGGCCGTCATCCCGCTGATGCTGTGGTTCTTCCGCACGCGCAAGTGGAAGCGCATCGCCGCGCTGAGCTGGCCCTACGCTGCGGCTGCGGCCTTCTTCCTCGCCGTGCGCAGCAGCATCCTCGGCGGCCTCAACGCGGGCATCCGTCTGACCCACCTCGACAACTCGCTGCTGGCGGCGCGCGACCTGTCCGAGCGCATCGCCTCCAACATCCTCGTGCTGGGCAAATACCTCTACATGACGGTGTGGCCCGACCCGCTCATCAGCGACTACAGCTACCTGACGCTGCCGCTCGTGGGCTGGGCCGACTGGCGCGTGTGGGTGGCCCTGGCCGCCCATGTGCTGCTTCTGTGGCTGCTGGTGCGGGGCTGGCGGCGGCGCCGTCTCTACGCTTTCGGCATCGCGTGGTATTTCGTGACGCTCTCCATCTTCACCAGCATCGTGGTGACCAACGTGAGCGCCTACAACGACCGTTTCCTCTACGTGCCCGTGCTGGGCATCATCATCGCCGTGGTGGACCTGCTGCGGCGGCAGGTGTTCCGCCTCACCGAGGCCGAGCCGCAGTGGCGCCTTTCGGCAAAATGGGCGCGGCAGCACGTGGCCGGCCTGCTGGTGGTGGCGGTGCTGTGCGGTCTGGCCGTGTGGCAGGTGTCGCGGCGCCTGCCCGACTGGAAAGACCGATATGCCCTGTTCGAGAAAGACGTGCAGCAGGCACCCACCAACGCCCGCCTGCTGAAGAACTACGGCGGCTCGCTGGCACGCCTCGCCCTCGACGCCCACCGCAACCGCGACTACGCCCAACGCGACTCGCTGGCCCACCGCGCCATCGAGGTGCTGCAACGCGCCAACGACCGCTACGAACAGGTCACCGGCCTGATCCACCTGGGCAACATGTACATGCTGCTGGGCCGCTACGACGAGGCCGAGCCGCTCTTCGACAAGGCGCTCCAGCGCGACCCCGACAACCGCTTCGCCAAGACGTCGCTGGCCAACATCTACCGCACGCGGGGCGAGTACGAGCGGGCACGCGCCCTCGTCGAGTCGATACCCATGAACCTGCGATCCAAAAACGACCACCTGCTGCTCTCGCTCATCTACGATGCCCTCGGCGACGCACAAAAAGCCCAGTACTACCGACAGCTCGCCCAGTGAGGCGACCCCATCCGCAAAATTCCTTCAGATTCGGGTGCTAATTTTGCGCAAGCAAAATGATGCGAACCATCCCGGGCATCCAGGCCTTACGTATCGAAACGACGACCATGAAACTGCTCCTCATCGAAGACGAAGCCGAACTGGCGCAGGCCCTGATCCACTACCTGCGCAATGGCGATGTGGTATGCGAGCGCGCCGCCTCCTTCGGTGAGGCCCGCGACAAGCTGGAGAGCTTCCACTACGACATCGTCCTGCTCGACATCATGCTGCCCGACGGCAGCGGGCTCGACCTGCTGGAGCTGATCAAGGAGAAAGCACCCGACACGGGCGTGCTGGTCATCTCGGCGCGCGACGCCCTCGACGACCGCATCACCGGCCTGGAACGCGGCGCCGACGACTACCTCACCAAGCCCTTCCAGTTTCCCGAGCTGAGCGCCCGCATCAAAGCGCTCTACCGGCGCCGCAAGCGGCAGGGCATGCAGACACTGGAGTGGCAGGAGATCACCATCATCCCCGACACCCACGAGGTCAAGGTGCACGGCCGGCCCGTGGAGCTGACGCTCAAGGAATACAAGCTGCTGGTGTTCTTCATCGAAAATGCCGGCCGCGTGCTGACCAAGCAGAGCATCGCCGAGCACCTCTGGGGCGACCACGTCGACTTTCTCGACTCCTTCGACTTCGTCTATCAGCACATCAAAAACCTGCGCAAGAAACTGGCCGCAGCCGGCGCCGGCGACTACATCAAGACCATCTACGGCCTGGGCTACAAACTCACGGATCAGTAGGCATGGCACCGGGACATGAGGATGCGATGGCCGATGTGCGCTTTTCCGATAAATCGGAGCCTGTCCCGAGTGTCGGGACATGACGCGTCACGAAAAACAAATCACCGAGACAGCAAATGAGCCTGCTCACCAAGTTTACCTTCATCTATCTGGCCATCATCTCCGTGGTGCTGGGCGTGGCCGG
>CAYNYN010000171.1:0-7646 GCA_964401445.1 uncultured Saprospiraceae bacterium
GAAGCCGCGTCTCAACATCGCCGTAGCGCGGCGTCTCAACACCGAGCAGCCTGCCCCGACTTGTCGGGGAGAGCGAGTCTCAACCATCACATCCTCGGTTCTTCGATTCCTCGCTTCCTCGGTTCCTCCACCCTTCACCTCCCCAGATGGACGAGCAGCACCGAGATGTCGGCGGGCGAGACGCCGCTGATGCGGCTGGCCTGCCCGACGGTGCGCGGCCGCACCTGCGACAGCTTCTCGCGCGCTTCGGCCGAGAGGGCGCCCAGCTGACGGTAGTCGAAGTTTTCGGGCAGGGGCACCTCTTCCAGGCGGTTCATCTTTTCCACCATCTCCTGCTCGCGCTTGATGTAGCCCTCGTACTTCATGTTGATCTCGGCGAGCTGGCGATACTCCTCGCGGAACTGCGAGAGGAACTCGTCTACGTGGGGCAGCACGGCGCGCAGCCCGTCCATGGTGATGTGGGGCCGCAGCAGGACGCTGTGCAGCTTCACTTTTTGCGAAAGCGGTGCCGAGCCGAGCTGCTCGAGGTAGCCGTTGATCTGGTCGGGGCTGACGCTCGTCTCGCGGAAGAAGCGCTCGATGCGCTCGGCGGCCTCGCGTTTCTCCTGCACGCGTGCCATGCGCTCGTCGAGCCCTTTCATGCCCAGCTTGTGCACGATGGGGGTGAGGCGCAGGTCGGCGTTGTCCTGGCGCAGCAGGATGCGATACTCGGCCCGCGAGGTGAACATGCGGTAGGGCTCTTTGGTGCCCTTGTTCACCAGGTCGTCGATGAGCACGCCGATGTAGGCTTCCGAGCGGCGCAGCACGAGCGGCTCACGGTCGTGGATGGCCTGGTGGGCGTTGATGCCCGCGATGAGGCCCTGGCAGGCTGCTTCCTCGTAGCCCGTGGTGCCGTTGATCTGGCCGGCGAAAAACAGGTTTTTCACCAGGCGCGTCTCGAGCGTGGGCTTGAGCTGCGTGGGCGGAAAGAAATCGTACTCGATGGCATAGCCCGGGCGGAACATCTTCACGTTTTCGAAGCCGGGCACCTTGCGCAGGGCCTTGTACTGCACGTCTTCGGGCAAGGACGACGAAAAGCCGTTGACGTACATCTCCACGGTGCGCCAGCCTTCGGGCTCGACGAAGAGCTGATGGCGTTCGCGCTCGGCGAAGCGCTCCACCTTGTCCTCGATGCTGGGGCAGTAGCGGGGGCCGAGCCCCTGGATGCGCCCCGTGAACATGGGCGACTTGTCGAAGCCCGAGCGCAGGATGTCGTGCACCTCGCGGTTGGTGTAGGTGATGTAACAGGGCAGTTGCTTTTCGAGCTGGGGCGTATCCAGATAGGAGAACTTGCCGGGCTTTTCGTCGCCGGGCTGCGGCTCCATGGCGTCGAAGTTGAGCGAGCGGCCGTCGACGCGGGGCGGCGTGCCCGTCTTCATGCGGCCGGCCTCGAAACCCAGCTCGATGAGCTGCTCGGTGATGCCGGTGGCGGCCCGCTCGCCGGCACGCCCGCCGCCGAACTGCTTTTCGCCGATGTGGATGATGCCGTTGAGGAAGGTGCCATTGGTCAGGATGACGGCTTCGCTCTCGATCTCGAGGCCCAGGCCGGTGCGCACGCCGCGCACGCGCCCGCCCTTGACGATGATGCCCGTCACCATCTCCTGCCAGAAGTCGATGTTGGGGTTGGCTTCGAGCAGCTCGCGCCACTTGGCGGCAAAGAGCATGCGGTCGCTCTGGGCGCGCGGGCTCCACATGGCCGGCCCCTTGGAGCGGTTGAGCATGCGGAACTGCACCATGGTGTGGTCGGTCACGATGCCCGAATAGCCGTTGAGGGCATCCACCTCGCGCACGATCTGCCCTTTGGCCACGCCGCCCATGGCGGGGTTGCACGACATCTGGGCGATGGTCTGCATGTTCATGGTGACGAGCAGCACCTTGCTGCCCATGTTGGCGGCAGCCACGGCGGCCTCGCAGCCGCTATGGCCGGCACCGACCACGATCACGTCGTATTTTGGAAACATGTCTTTTTGCTGTTGGTGAAAGGTGTACAGGGCACCCGATATGCTACAACAAGTAGTCCGTGGCAGCGGTTGCACGTGGTGCCCCTTCTGCAAACGGGCCGCAAAAATAGGCTGACCTTCAGCTGGTTTGCAAATCGCTCGTCGCCGGTCATCGGGGCAGGGCCGGCAGGGCCAGCTCGAGCAGCTCGCTGAGCATCATGGCCGTGGCGCCCCACAGCACCTTGCCGTGCAGGTCGAACCAGGGCACGTCGTGCAGCTCGACGCCCGGATGCACGCGGATGGTGCCGCGCTGGACGGCCTCGGGCCGCCCAAACCAGCTGAGCGGTGCCGTCAGCACGGCCCGCACCTCCGACTCCTGCGGCCGAAAGACGGGCGGGGCCGCCACCACGCCCACCCATGGATGCACGTCGAAGTTGCTGACGGGGATATAGAGCGGGGTGAGCGCCCCCAACAGCAGCACGTGGGTGGCGGGCACGCCCACCTCCTCCTCCGTCTCGCGCAGGGCCGTGTGGGCCAGCGTGGCATCGCCCGGCTCGCGACTGCCGCCGGGAAAGCTGATCTGGCCGCCATGCCGGTCGTCGGGGTTGTGTGCCTGGCGTTCGATGAAGGTGAGGTGCCACTCACCCTCCTTCGGAAAGAGGAGCGCCATGACGCCGGCCTGCCGCGCATCGGGTGGCGCCACGCGCTGCCGGTAGCGGGCAGGATGCGTCATGCGGGCATGGGCCCGCGCGCCAGGCAGCGGCTCGCGCAAGCGCGCGGACAGTTGCTGCACGAAGGGGTGGCTCCGCAACCATTCTTTCTGGCGTTCTGCTGAGTGCTTCATGTGTCTCGTTGGTTGAGCTGCCCCACACAACAAGGGGATACGGCAGGTAGTTCCCGCTTTTCGGGCCTTCGCAACAAAAAAACCCTGGCAAACAGCGTCGCCAGGGCCTATCCAAAACATACTATGAGAAAACAAAATAATCCGAAAAGGCTGAGATTTCGCTTCGCATGAGGCGATACCCGATTCTTTATACGACGCTCGTCATTTTTTGTTCGACAATTCGAGATAACGTTTGAGCGCTTCGGTCATCGACTTCACCTCGGCCGTGGGCGCCTTGACGTTGATCTTGAGCCCGCGCTCCTCGACGGCCTTGCTGGTGCTCTCGCCCCACACGGCGATGCGCGTGTTGTTCTGCTTGAAGTCGGGGAAATTGTCGTACAGCGACTGGATGCCCTGCGGACTGAAGAACACCAACATGTCGTAGGTGATGTCTTTGAGGTCCGAAAGGTCGCTGCTGACGGTGCGATAGACCAGCGCTTCCTGCCAATCGAAGTTGTTTTCCGTCAGGAAGCGCGACACCTCCTTGGCACCGAGGTTGCCGCAGGGCAGCAGGAAGCGCAGCTTGTTGCGGTGCTTCATCAGTGCCGACTTGAGGTCCTCGATCTTGCGCTTGCCGGCCGCCACCTTGCGCTTGCGGTACACGATGAACTTCTGCAGGTAGTTGGCGATGGCCTCGGTGAGGCAGAAGTAGCGCGTCTCCTGCGACATCTCGATGCGCAGCTCCTTGCACAGACGGAAGAAATGATCGATGGCCGTCTTGCTCGTGAAAATCACGGCCCCGAACTCGTCGGGCCGGATGCGCTGCTTGCGAAACTCCTTGGCGCTGACCGGCTCCACGTGAATGAAGGGCCGCCAGTCGATGCGCACACCATACTTTTCTTCGAGTTCGGAATAAGGGGTCGAGCGTTCGGGCTTCGGCTGTGAGATCAGAATGGTCTTCACACGGCGGTACGTCTCGCTCTGAGCGTTACTTTTTACTGTCATTTATTTGCCTGATTTGTATAGACCAAACTATGGTGATGCAATATGTTGAAGCGCCCTGACAGCCACGAAGACAGGTGCCAATTCGACGGCGCAAATATACAACAAAAACAGAAAGGGGCTTTGCAGGACGGCTTGTCCGCGCTGCAATAACACACTCATTGTGCGATACATGTATACCCCCAACATCGAGCCGGCCGTAGCCCAAAACAACCAGCCATGCCACGCTTCAGGGCCGTAGGCCCATACGGCCGCCAGCGGCAGCAACACTACCCCCAGCAGCGAGTGGAAGGTGGCAATGGTGAAATTGTAATACCGCAAGGCCTCCGAATGAAAGACGACGCGCACCAGCCAGAGCAGCAGGTGGCGCGCCAGCAGCCACAGCGCCACGCCGCCAAACATCAGCCCCCACAACTGCCAGGGCGGACGGTCGGCGGGCAGCCAGCCCCACGAAAGGGCGACCAGGAAAATGACGCTCGAAAGGCCATAGGCAAAAAAGGCATACCACACCCACATCGGCAGGCGCACGCGTCCGTTCCATTCGCGGTAGAGCAGATGCAGCAGCTGCGGATTGCGCACCCCCTGCCAGGCCTTGCCCAGCCACGAGCCGAACATCAGGAACAGTATGGTGAACAGGACGAACCCATCGAGCACGAGGAAAAAAATGAACTGCCGGAAGTCGTCGCGCGAGGCAGAGGTGGTCAGTTTTTCGGCCACTTTTTCTGCAGGGGCAGGTGCCGGCTCGGCAATGGCCAGGGGCTGGGTACTACCGGCACGCGGGATGATGTCGAAAGGATTGCCCGTCACGGGCACCACCACGAGTGCCTCGGCTTCCGGCTCGCGCACGATGTCGAAGGGGTTGGTGCTGCCCTGCGCCCACAGCGCACCGCCGGCCAGCAGCAGCGCCACGATTCGAGCAAATGCGCAAATTTGTTTGCCGAAAGGCATGTATCAGTAAGTTAGCTTGACGGCAAGGGGCCGAAAAAGGCTTGCCCTCATCCGGGCTGCAAAAATATTCACAAAAAAACTGAAGCATACCCTCAAAGCGAAATAAATTTCGGCACAGCGCAGCACGCGACCAAAAATGCCGCCAGCGCGCCCTCAACCCCGCCGCCGGCCATTCGTTTTTCGAAGTACAGGCGCTGCCACCATCCGCCTGCGCCACTGACGATATACAAATCCGACGAACCATGAACCTCAACCCCGTCATCCTGGCCATTCCGATGTACTTCACGCTCATGGGCATCGAGCTGGTGTACGAGTCCATCACCCGACGGCGCACCTATCGCCTGCCCGATGCCGTGACCAACATCAACACGGGGGTGCTGCAGCAGCTGACCAACACCTTCGTGGCCCTGTTCAAGATCGGCGTGTACACCTGGGTGTACGAACATTTTGCTTTGGCCCAGCTTCCGCAAAATGCCTGGACCTTCGTGCTGGCCATGATCCTGTGGGATCTGTGCTACTACTGGGAGCACCGCATGGCCCACGAGATCAGCCTGTTCTGGGGCGGGCACGTGGTGCACCACCAGAGCGAGGATTTCAACCTGTCGGTGGCCCTGCGACAAACCTCGACGGGCTTCATCTGGGGGCTGCCCTTCTACCTGCCCATGGCCGTGCTGGGCATCCATCCCGTGCAGTTCGTGCTGGTGGGCGGCCTCAACCTGCTGTACCAGTTCTGGATCCACACCGAACACATCGACCGGCTGCCCCGCTGGTTCGAGTTCATCTTCAACACGCCCTCGCACCACCGCGTCCACCATGGCCGCGACCCCAAGTATCTCGACAAGAACTACGGCGGCATCCTCATCGTCTGGGATCGGCTCTTCGGCACGTTCAAGGAAGAGGAGGAGCGGCCGCACTACGGCATCACCAAGCCGCTGCGCTCGTTCAACCCCGTCTATGCCAACTTCGCGCACTACATCGACCTGGCCCGGCTGGCTGCCCGTGCCCGCTCGGTGGGCGACGCCCTGCGCATCCTGTTCAAGCACCCGGGCTGGCTGCCCGACTATCTGGGCGGGCCGCAGCGGCCGCCCGAGGTAGGGCCCGACTACCACAAGTACGACGTGCAGGTGACGCGCGAGGTCAACCTCTACGTGCTGGCCCAGTTCGTGGCCGCCCTGGCGCTCAACAGCTTCTACTTTTTCAAAAACCAGGAGTTTGCGCTGCCCACCAAGGTGGGCTTTGCCGTCTGGATCGTCTGGACCACACTCACCTTCGCCTTCCTGTTCGAGAAGCGCCGCCAGTGGCTGGCCGCGCTCGAGGTGGCGCGCGTGCTGGTCGTGCCCATCGGGCTGTGGGCCATGCACGCGCTGGGCGGCTATGCGACCCCGGCCTGGGGGCAGTCGCTGGCATGGGTCTACGCCCTGGCCAGCGCCACGGCATTCGCGTGGGTGTGGCGCCGCGAAGGGGTGCGGCGCGCCCATGCCCGGCTCGGCGTTAACAAAGTTTAACCCCCTACCTTTGTCGCAAAATGCGATTCCGCCCGTCGGAAGCGTTGTAACCCACGAAGCCAAAACGCATCTCTATGCTTTCGCAAAATACCGCCCTGCTGTCGCTGTGTACGCTCGTCGGCCTGCTGTGGACCACCACCCTCGCCGCCCAGGAGCGCCAGTACACCTCACATGCCGATGCCGACCCGGCAGCCACGGCCCTGCTCGACGCCGTGCGCGAGAAATACGAAGCCTACCGCTCGCTCGAAGCGCGCTTCAAGCTCACCATCGAGATTCCCGAAGAAGCGCCCTACGAGGACGAGGGCTACCTGGCTCAGGCGGGCGACCGCTACCGCCTCGATCTGTCCGACCAGCTCGTCGTCTGCGACGGCCAGAGCGTGTGGGTGTGGCTCAAGGCCAACGAAGAGGTACAGATCAACGACGCCGACCCCGAAGACGAAGGCGAGGTGTGGACGCCGCGCGACCTGCTGACCATTTACGAAAGTGAAGACTTCGTGTACGTGCTGGCCGGCACGGCGCGCGAAGGCAAGCGCACGCTGCAGGCCATCGAGTTCAAGCCGCTGGATCGCGACAGCGAGTACAGCAAGGTGCGCCTGCTGGTCGACAAAAACACCCACGACATCGTGCGCGTCACCACCTTCCAGAAAGACGGCACGCGCATGACGCTCGAGCTGAAGACGCTCACCCCCAACAAGCAGTTCGACCCCTCGCTGTTTACCTTCAGCAAGAGCCTGTGCCCCACCTGCCACTACGAAGACCTGCGTCTCTGAGGCCTCACGGCTGCCGGATCATGGCCGTGTGCGGGATGCCGTCCTCGAGGTAGGGCAGGCCCACCGGCTCGAAGCCGAAGCTGCGGTAGAACGCGATCAGATAGGTCTGTGCCGAGATCTTGATGGGCTGCCGCCCAAAGAGGCGTTCCATCCAGGCGATGGCCTCCCGCATCAGCCGGCGCCCCGCCCCCTTGCCCCGCCACCTGGCCGAAGTGACGATGCGCCCGATGGCCGGATAGTCGGCATACGACACGCCCGCAGGCAGCAGGCGCGCGTAGGCCGCCAGATGGCCCGCCTCGTCGTAGCCCATCAGGTGCCAGGCCTGCAGGTCCTTGCCGTCGGCATCGAGATAGGCGCAGTGCTGCTCCACCACGAACACCTCCTGCCGCAGGCGCAACAGATCGTACAACTCGTTTGGCGAAAGCCGCTCGAAAGGCTTGCAGTCGAAAGTCAGCTGGCTGGCGTCGTCAGGCATGGGTCTCGCTTTCGCGCAAAAGTACAGCACGCCCGGAAGCTGACCCGGCAATAGGACGCAGGTGAATCCTTTGCACCGAAGGCTTCGCCGGTTGAGACTCGCTGCGCTCGGTGTTGATACGCCGCTGTCGCGGCGATGTTGAGA
>CAYNYN010000172.1:0-2654 GCA_964401445.1 uncultured Saprospiraceae bacterium
ATTGGCCCGGACGACCTGGCTCCCTTGTTCCCCATGGCTCTTATCCTGCAGGAAGTGAGCACGGATCGATACATTGAGATTCCCGAAGAGGTCCAGCAGGTCTATCGGCTGTGGCGGCCAAGTCCCCTCTACCGGGCCTACGAGTGGGAGAAGGCCCTGGACACACCGGCCAAGATCTACTACAAATACGAGGGCGTTAGCCCCTCCGGCAGCCACAAGCCCAACACGGCCGTGCCCCAGGCCTACTACAACATGAAAGAGGGCGTGAAACGGTTGACCACCGAGACGGGAGCCGGCCAGTGGGGCAGCGCCCTGAGTTTCGCCTGTCAGATGTACGGCTTGGAGTGCAAGGTCTATATGGTGCGGGTGAGCTACGAGCAGAAGCCCTACCGCAAGATTCTCATGCAGACTTGGGGCGCGGAGGTGGTGCCCAGCCCGAGCTCGGACACCAATGCCGGTCGTCAGATCCTCGCCCAAGACCCGAACAGCACCGGCAGCCTGGGCATCGCCATCTCCGAGGCCGTGGAGGATGCGGTGAGCCGGGAGGACACCCGTTACTCGTTGGGCAGTGTGCTCAACCACGTGCTCATGCACCAGACCGTCATCGGTGAGGAGACCATCAAACAATTGGAGATGGCCGGCGCGGATTGGCCGGATGTGGTGGTGGCCTGCACCGGCGGCGGCAGCAACTTCGGCGGCCTGGCCTTCCCCTTCCTGCGGGAGAACATCACCGGCGGCAAGAACACCCGCATCGTGGCTGTAGAGCCAGCCGCTGCGCCCAGCTTGACTCGGGGCGTCTACGCCTACGATTTCGGCGACACCGCACAGATGACGCCTCTGATCAAGATGCACACCCTGGGCCACGACTTCGTGCCTGCGCCCATCCATGCGGGCGGCCTGCGCTACCACGGCATGAGCGCCCAGGTGAGCGCGATCAAAGAGGCCGGTCTGATCGAAGCGGTGAACGTCCATCAGCGGCCCATCTTCGAGGCGGCCCTGGGCTTTGCCCGCAGCGAAGGCATCATCCCCGCGCCCGAGACCAGCCACGCGGTGTGGGGCGCCATGACGGAAGCCCTCAAGTGCAAGGAAAGCGGCGAGAGCAAGACCATTGTCTTCAACCTCAGCGGCCATGGCCACTTCGACCTGGCCGCCTACGAGGCGTATCTGTCCGGCAGCTTGGAGGATTTCGATTATCCCGAGGAGGCGATTCAGCGCAGCTTGGAGCATCTACCGGCGCTGTAGTTCGGTTTATGGACGGAGGATGAAAGATGGAAGACAATCCGCTGCTTCGTCCTCCGTCCTTTGTCTTTCGTCTTTTCGTCCTGGCTGGTCGTTCCAGAGGTGACCGGCCCAGAGGTGACCGGCACTGACCAAAGTGCCGGTCACCTTAGGACATGCGCAGGGTCATCAACAGCCCACGCATCAGGTAGAGAAGGAGCAGGATGGCCAGGTCGAGGGCCAACGTGAAGGCCAAGGCGCTGGCGAGGAGTTGCAAGGGTTCCTGGAGCCAGAGGGCGGCGTCCAACAGGAGTCGCCCAGATTGATCGAGGAGAAAGTAGAGCACGGCAGCCGCCACCAGGTAGAGGAGGAGCGGTTTCAGGGGCTCCCGGTCGCTGGCGCTGGGCATCATGGCATTGGCCACGGCAAAGACCAGGTAGGCCCACAGCAAGCCGTCTTGCTCCAACGCGAGGCTGGCGAAGACGCCTTGAAACGCTTCCCACCATTGACCGTTCTGCCAGGCGGAGGCCAGCTCGGGCGTCCGGAAGACTTGCGTCCCGATCCAGGTGATCACTGCGGTGCCGGCAATGAGGGGCGCCATGCCCACCAGGCTGTCTGCCAGCGGCCCGCCCTGGGCCACGCTCACGCTGCCCAGGCCGATGGCGCCCCGGTGCTTCTTCGGCCAAACTCGAAACTTGCTGGTGCGGAGCCCGAGAAGCCGGGCCATCAGCCAGTGGGCGCCCTCGTGGAGCACGATGCCGGGTAGGTAGACCAGAAAGAGGATGACCATAGCCAGATCGAGGGAGGCTGTGATCAGGTAAACCGCTTCCTGGATCAGGATGCTGATCTGCCGGCTCAACCAGGCTAGGGCCAGCAACAGGATGGCGAAGGCGACAAAAGGCAGGAACGGCTCAGCAGGCATGGGCAGGGTCGGGATGCATTTTCACCGCAAAGGCGCAGAGAAGCAACGAAAAGATCGGTGGCCGCGCGTCCTTTTGCAGCAGAGTCATTCATGAACGATGGGGGCAGTATACCACAGGGATGGAGGAGTATCGAGGTGAAGCAAATCAAGTGGCTCGGATTGGGGCTGAGTATGCTGGTGGCCGCCCTCCTCATGGCCGGCTGCTGGCAAGGGCTGATCCACACGGATCCTGACGAACCCATCGTCGTAGAGGCCGGGCAGAGCTTCGCACTGTCCCTGCCCGGCGATCCGGAGGGTGTGCGAACGTGGAAGCTGGTGGAGCCGCCGGATCCCGACGTGGCCGCGCTCACCACCGAGAGCGACGTTCGCCGCATGTATTTCAACTTGTCGCAGAGCGAGAAGAACGAAGAATTCTGGGTCTTTCACACCATCGCGCCCGGGGAGACGACCATCACCCTGGAGCGGGTGAACGGGAACACCCAGGAAGTGGAAGAGCGACGCACCTATCAGGTCC
>CAYNYN010000172.1:2754-5217 GCA_964401445.1 uncultured Saprospiraceae bacterium
CTGGTGATCTTCACCATCTCCGCGTAGCTGGCCGCATCCAACGACGCGCCGCCGATCAACGCACCGTCGATGTCGGGCTGCTCCATGATTTCCCGGATGTTGCCGGGCTTGGTGCTGCCGCCGTACAGGATGCGGGTGTTCTCGGCCACCTGGTCCCCGTAGAGGTCCCGGATGGTGGCCCGCACCACGCCGCCGCAGATGTCGCCGGCCTGTTGGGCGGTGGCGGCCCGGCCTGTTCCAATGGCCCAGATGGGCTCGTAGGCGATGATCAGGGACTGGACCTGCTCGCCGGTCAGCCCCTCCAGCGCGGCCTGCACCTGGCCGCCCACGAAGGCCTGGGTCTCGCCGGCCTCGTTCTGGGCCAGGCTTTCGCCTACACAGACGATGGGAATGAGATTGTGGGCCAGGGCGGCCTTGATCTTCTTGTTCACCGATTCGTCGGTCTCGGCGAAGTACTGCCGGCGCTCGCTGTGGCCGATGATCACGTACTCCACCAGGCCTTCCAGCATGGCGGGGCTGATCTCGCCTGTGTAGGCGCCGCTCTCGGCCCAGTGCATGTTCTGGGCGCCTAGCATGATGGGGATGTCCGCGGCCATGGCTTTGACTGCAGACAGACAGACAAAGGGCGGGCAGACCACCCGCTCCACATCGTTGTAGTCGCAGGCCAGCTCACAGATTTCTCGGGTGAGCGCCACGGCTTCCGGAATGGTCTTGTTCATCTTCCAGTTGCCGGCCATCATTGGTTTGCGCATAGCAATCGCTCCATTGGGTAAACTCTATCCAAATCCACCTTCACCGCCGCCGGCTGCCGGCCCGTCTTCCTCCGCTTCTTCCTCAGGCGGCGCATTGAAGCGTTCCAGCTCCACCTGATACTCCTCCGCGGTGAGCCAGCGCCCGCCACTGACCTGGTGACGGAGGATGTTCTTGTTCCCGTCGAACCAGAGTTCCACCTCCACCTGGGTGAAGCAGCGGTTGCGGCCGCTGCCTTGGATCACCTTGCGCGTGTAGTAGGTGGAATCGGGATCGTCGCTCTGGCTCAGGGCGTTGAGCAGATCGATCTCGGCCTGCAGGGGCTCCTGGCAGCGGGTGCTGAGCACGTAGACGGTCAGCATTCGCTGCCCCCCGCGACCTGGGCCGGTGAAGATGGAGGTGAGTTTCTTGAGAAAAGACATGGTTGTTTTCCCCCGCGCGGACCGCGAGCAGGCGCGGGTTCCGTAGCGTTACTTGTCGTCCAAGGCGGCCACACCGGGGAGCGTCTTGCCTTCCAGAAATTCCAGGCTGGCCCCGCCGCCGGTGCTGACATGGGACATTTTCTCTGCCAGGCCAGCCTGACGCACGGCCGCGGCGCTGTCCCCGCCGCCGATGATGGTGACCGCGTCGGGCAAGCTGGCTAGGATTTCCGCAATGGCCACGGTGCCCTTGGCGAAGGCGGGAAACTCGAAGACGCCCATGGGGCCGTTCCACACAACTGTCTTGGCGCCGGCCAGCCGGTTGGCGAAGTGGGCGATGGTGGCCACGCCGATGTCCAGGGCCATCCAGCCATCGGGCACGTCCTCCACGCTGACGATCTTGCTCTCCGCGTCGGCTGCGAAGCGGTCGGCCACGTTCAGATCCACAGGCAGTTGGATGATGTCCGCACCCTTCTCCATGAGCTTGGCGGCCACGTCCAAGGCCTCTTCCTCAACCAGACTGGCTCCGGTGGGGAAGCCTTCGGCTCGCAGGAAGGTGTTGGCCATGCCGCCGCCGATGAGGATGGCGTCCACTTTCTCCAACAGCTTTTCGATAACGCCGATCTTGTCGCTGATCTTGGCGCCGCCTAGGATGGCCACGAAGGGGCGCTGGGGCGCTTCCAGGGCGCGGCCCAGGTATTCCAGCTCCTTCTCCATGAGAAAGCCGGCCACCGCGGGCAGGTGTTCGGCCACGCCGGCGGTGCTGGCATGGGCCCGGTGCGCGCTGCCGAAGGCGTCGTTGACGAACACGTCTCCCAGCGCGGCCAGTTGCTTGGCCATCTCCGGATCGTTTTTCTTCTCCCGAGGGTCGAAGCGGGTGTTCTCCAGCAGGAGCACGTCACCCGGCTGCAACGCGGCCGCCGCGGCCTCTGCTTCCGGGCCCACGGTCTGCTCGCTGAAGCGCACCGGCCGACCCAGCAGGGCGCTCAGGTGCTCGGCCACGGGCCGCAGGCTGAATTTCGGGTCCGGTGCATCCTTGGGGCGGCCCAGGTGGCTCATCAGGACCACAGCCGCTCCCTGCTCGATGAGAAATTGAATGGTGGGCAACGCCGCCTGGATGCGGGCGTCATCGGTGATGTGCCCTTCGCCGTCCATGGGCACGTTGAAATCGACCCGCACCAAGGCGCGCTTGCCCTGCCAGTCGATGTCGCGAACAGTTTTTTTGCGCATAGTTATTGTTGTGTCCGAATGGAAATGGAGGGGCAGTGCGTAATGAGTAATGAGTAATGAGTAA
>CAYNYN010000172.1:5317-7645 GCA_964401445.1 uncultured Saprospiraceae bacterium
GTAATGAGTAATGAGTAATGAGTAACGTCTGGCGGAATGCACGACTTACTCATTACTCATTACTTTGCTTTCTTACAGTCCCTGCCCCGCGATGTAAGCCGCCAGATCCGTCACACGGACGCTGTAGGCCCACTCGTTGTCGTACCAGGTGACGACTTTCACCAGATCACCGTAGAAGGCGGTGAAGCCGGCGTCCACGGTGCTGCTGTGGGAGTTGCCCTTGAAGTCCACGCTCACCAGGGGCTCCCGGTTGACGGCCAGAATGCCCTTCATGGGGCCGGCCGCGGCTGCGTCGAAGGCGGCCAACAGTTCCTCGGTGGAGCCGGGGTTGCTGACCTTGGCCACGAAATCCACCACGCTCACGGTGGAGGTGGGCACGCGCATGGCCATGCCGTCGAACTTGCCCTGCAGTTCGGGCAGCACGAGACCCACGGCCTTGGCCGCGCCGGTGGTGGTGGGGATGATGTTCATGGCCGCGGCCCGGGCCCGACGCAGGTCGCTGTGGACCAGGTCCAGGATGCGCTGGTCGTTGGTGTAGGCGTGGACCGTGGTCATGACGCCCTGCTCGATGCCGAAGGTGTCGTTCACGACCTTGGCTGCGGGCGCGAGGCAGTTGGTGGTGCAGCTCGCGTTGGAAATGATGTTGTGGCTGGCCGGGTCGTACTTCTCCTGGTTCACGCCCATGCAGATGGTGATGTCCTCACCCTTGGCCGGCGCGCTGATGATGACCTTCTTCGCGCCTGCGGCGAGATGCAGGCTGGCCCGCTCCCGATCCCGGAAGACGCCCGTGCTCTCGATGACGATATCCACGCCCAGGTCGCCCCAGGGGAGCTTGCTGGGATCCCGTTCGCTGAGCACCTTGATGCGATCGCCATTGATGACGATGTCGCCTTCCACCACTTCAACTGTGCCGTTGAAGATACCGTAGTTGGTGTCGTACTTGAAGAGGTGGGCGTTGGTGTTAACGTCGGTCAGGTCGTTGAAGGCGACCAGATCAAACTCGCCGGGATGCTTTTCGAAAAACGCCTTGGTGACCTGGCGGCCGATGCGTCCGAAACCGTTGATGGCTACACGTGTTGCCATGGGGAAACTCCTTTATTCTGTAGCTAGAAAAACAGATACGGTAGAGAGCAACGCGTACGATGCGTTCTCAATATTCAGTTGTTCGGTTCAGTTGTATCACGGCGCAGAACACCCTTTGTTCAGCCCGCTTCAATCTCCCGTGGCGCCGGCAGATTTTCGGTCCACGTCTTGTACATTTTACCACAAACCCTGCCAAATGGCTTATGGGAGGGGCTCCGGTTCCGACTCCTGTTTCAACACTTCGTAGATCTCCATCACGCGGGCCGCCACCTTCTGGGGATCGTGCCGCGCGGGGCGTCTGTCGTCGGTCAGATCGCCGGTGAAGAGCCGGTAGTCGATGGTCTCGCCCGGTTCCGGCAGACGCACCCAGTCCACATCTGGGGCCGGTGGCGGCCGGTGCAGGTAGCTGTTGCTGGCCAGCACGGTGGTGAAAGCGTCGCCTGCGTGGGCCCGCAGTTGACGCATGTGGTCCGAAACCGTGAAGCCGTCGGTTTCCCCTCGCTGGGTGGCCACGTTGCAGATGTAGATGCGGGGCGCTTTGGCGGCCTGGATGGCCTTGCAGATGTTGGGCACCAAGAGGTTGGGCATGAGGCTGGTGAAGAAACTGCCCGGCGCAGCCAGAATCAAGTCGGCTTCCAGGATGGCCCGGATGGTCTCCGGGTAGGCCCGGCAGTTGGCCGGCTCCAGATGCACCCGCACGATCTGTCCGCCTGCTTCGGGGATGCGGCTCTCCCCGCGGACGAAGAGCCACTCTTCCTCGGGTTCTGTGTTCTGATCTGGACCCGCTCCGTTGATGCCGGCCGTCGTGCGCTGGCGACGCACTTCCGCGCAGAGGACCACGTGGTCCAGGGTGCTGGGGAGGATGCGCCCACGGACGGCCAGGACGCGGCTGCTTTCGGCGATGCCCGTCTCGAAGCTGCCCGTGATGGCAGCCATGGTGGCGATGAAGAGGTTGCCAAAGCTGTGATTGCCCAGGCCGTCCTCATCGCCGAAGCGGTACTGGAGCAACCGGCGCATGAGGTCCTCGGCATCGCTCAGGGCGGCGATGTTGTTGCGGAAGTCTCCGGGCGGCAACAGACCCATTTGCCGGCGCAGACGCCCGCTGCTGCCGCCGTCGTCGGCCACAGTGACCACCGCGGTGATGTTTTCGGTGTAGGCGCGTAGGCCGCGTAGCAGGGCTGGCATGCCTGTGCCGCCGCCGATCACCACAATTTTGGGGCCTGTTCGCCGGCGTCTGCGCTCCTG
>CAYNYN010000173.1:0-1733 GCA_964401445.1 uncultured Saprospiraceae bacterium
ACCATCGTCAGCAATACGCGGGTGGTGAGGATGCTGTCGGCGGGGCAGGAGGTCAGGTCGTTGCTCAGCACCACGATGTCGGCATATTTGCCCGGGCTGAGGCTGCCTTTCACGTCTTCTTCGAAGGCGGCATAGGCATTGGCCATGGTGTAGGAGTAGATGGCTTCCTCGCGCGTCATGGCCTGCTCGGGAAAGAACTCCATGCCGTTGTCGGCGCGCTTGCGGGTGACGGCAGCGTAGAACGAGGCCAGCGGGTCCACGTCCTCGACGGGGGTGTCGGTGCCGTTGGTCACCACGGCGCCGGCATCGAGCAGGGAACGCCAGGCGTAGGCGCCCTCACGCGCGCGCTTTTCGCCCAGGCGCTTGACGACGAAGGGGGCGTCGGAGGTGCAGTGGATGGCCTGCATGGAGGCAATGACTCCCAGCTCGGCAAAACGCGGAATGTCGTCGGGGTGGAGGTGCTGGGCGTGCTCGCTGCGCCAGCGCCAGTCTTTTTTCTCGGGGTGGGCCTTGAAGATCTCTTCGCAGATGTCGAGGAATTCGCGGTTGGCGCGGTCGCCGATGGCGTGGACGCACAGCTGCATGTCGTGTGCCACGCAGAGGTTGGCAATGCACTTCACCTCCTCGATGGAGGTGGTGTTCTGGCCCGTGAAGTCGGGCTTGTCGTTGTAGGGTTCGAGCAGCCAGGCGCCGTAGGAGCCGAGGGCGCCGTCCAGTTCCGACTTGATGGCGCGGCAGGTGAAGAAGCCATCGCCCACACCGATGATGGGGAAGCCGTCGAGGCGCCCTTTCATCTCGTCGCAGGAATGGCGCAGCATGGCCCACAGGCGCAGGTCGAGCTGGCCTGCTTCGGCCATTTTGCGGTAGCGCTCGATCTCGTCGAATGAGGAGCCGGCATCCTGGAAGCTGGTCACCCCCTTGCGCAGGCATTCTTCCTGGGCCTTGTCGATGCCTTCGTACCACTGCGCCAGCAGCTCCTCTTCCGACAGGGTGCTGAGGTATTGCTGCCAGGCGGCGAGGATGAGGCGCATGGCGCGCTCCTCGAACACGCCGATGGGGTTGCCCTGGGCGTCGCGCACGATGCGGCCCCCCTTGGGGTCGGGTGTCTCGCGGGTGACGCCGGCGGCCTTCATGGCGGCCTCGTTGGCGAAGAGGCTGTGGCCGCTGGCATGCCGCAGCACCACGGGGTTGTCGGGCGTGACGGCGCTCAGCGCGTCGTGGAAGGGATATCCGTACACCTGGTGGTCGGGGCTGTGCTCCCACTTTTCCTGGTGCCAGCCGCGGCCCGTGATCCACTCGCCGGGCTTGGCCGTGCGGGCGCGCTCGGCCACCATCTCCACGATCTCGTCCCAGCTCTTGGCCTTCATGAAGTTGAGGTTCATGAGGCTGCTGCCCAGGCCACTGAAATGGCCGTGCCCTTCGATGAAGCCGGGCATGGCGAAGTGCCCTTCCAGGTCGATGACCTCGGTGCTGTCGCCCCGGAACGCTGCGACTTCTTCGGCTGAGCCCACGGCAAGGATGTGCTGGCCCCTGATCGCCACGGCCTCGGCCCAGGGTCGCTGGTCGTCGACCGTGTAGATGCGGCCATTGGTCAGGATCAGATCGGCTTTCTGCGGGGCTTCTTTTTGGCTGCAGCCAAAAAACAGCGCACAGCAGGCGAGCAATGAAAACAAGCGCAGGATCATGGCGGGTGATTTTATTGGATAGGGATGGATTGTGCACGCAACGGCGCA
>CAYNYN010000173.1:1833-7616 GCA_964401445.1 uncultured Saprospiraceae bacterium
ACCAGCACGCCGGCCACGATGGCCGTCATGAAGCAGGCCACGGTGCCGCCGATGAGCGCCTTGATGCCGAAGGCCGTCAGCGTCTCGCGCTGGTTGGGGGCCAGGGCCCCGATGCCGCCGATCTGGATGCCGATGGACGAGAAGTTGGAAAAGCCGCAAAGGGCATAGGTGGCGATGATCACCGATTTGTGGGACAGCTCGATGCCCATGTCGCCCTTGAGGATGGCGGCCAGATCGACGTAGGCGACCACCTCGTTGATGGCCGTTTTCTTGCCGAGCAGCTGGCCCACCATGAGCACCTCGTCGGAGGGCACGCCGAGCAGCCAGGCGAAGGGCGCGAACACGAGGCCGAGGATGTATTCGAGGCTCAGGCCCTGGAAGCGCCCGTCGGTCGAGGCCACGATCAGCTCGTTGAGGCCGGTCCAGTCGCCCATCCAGCCGAGGATGCCGTTGAGCAGCGCGATGAGCGCGATGAAGACCAGCAGCATGGCGCCGACGTTGACGGCCAGCCGCACGCCATCGGTGGTACCCATCGAGATGGCGTCGAGCACGTTGGACCCCAGCCGCTCCTTGGGGATCTTGGCCGAGCGGTGGATGGCTTCCACGTCGGTTTCCGGATAGAGGATTTTGGCGGCCACGATGGCCGCCGGAGCGGAGATGATGGATGCCGTGAGGAAGTGGATGGCGTACTGGTCGCCCAGCAGCGACACGAACAGCGCAAACACGCCTCCGGCGATGGTGGCCATGCCGCCCACCATCAGGCAGAGGATCTCCGATTTGGTCATGCGCTCCAGATAGGGGCGAATGACGAGGGGCGCTTCGGTTTGTCCGATGAAAACGTTGGCCGCGGCTGCCAGACTCTCGGCGCCCGACAGCGTCATGAAGCGGCCCAGCAGCCAGGCAAAGGCCTCGATGATTTTCTGCAGGATGCCGAAGTAGAAAAGGATGGCCGAGAAGGCCGAGAAGAATACCACGGTGGGCAACACCCGAAACGCGAAGATATAGCCGACCTTGTGTGCGACCAGCGAGGGCGTGGCGCCGGCCGTGTAGTCCATCGTCTGGATCCAGGTCTCGTCGGGCCACTCGCCAAATACGAAGGCCGCCCCGCGGTCGGTATAGCTCAGCAGGGCGACGAAGCCGTCGGCCACCCACTGGAAGAACGTGGAGATGAATCCGACGTTCAGGATGCCCACTGCCAGCAGGAACTGCAGCAGCACACCACCACCCACGAGTTTCCAGTCGATGGCTTTTCGGTTGGCACTGAGCAGGTAACAGATGCCCAGCAACACCACCATGCCAAGCACTCCCCGAAGCACACTGTATGCGATTTCCATCCCGGTTTTTGTTTTGTCTGAAAAAGCGGGCTAAAAGTAAGCCCCGTGCGGCAAGGTGCAAAATCCGACTTTGGCCGTCGAATGGTTGGGCGGGGTAGGGAAGTTGGTGCACAGGCCCTAACTTTGCGCGCCAAAAGGGGCAATCTATGGCGCACCGTCCGTTCATCATCGGCATCACCGGGGGCAGTGGTAGTGGCAAGACGACGTTCATCCGTCGCTTGCGCGAGCGATTCAGCGAGGAAGAGGTGTGTATCATTTCGCAGGACGATTACTACCGTCCGCGCGAAGAGCAGGAGGCGGACGAGTTCGGTGTGAAAAATTTCGATTTGCCCCGTTCCATCGACAAAAAGGCCTTCCTGGCCGACATCAAACGCCTCATTCGCGGCGAGGTGGTCACGCGGCCCGAATACACGTTCAACAATCCCGACAAGGAGCCGCGCCTGCTCACCTTCAAACCGGCGCCCATCCTCGTCATCGAGGGCTTGTTCGTGCTGCACTACAAGAAGATCCGCAAGCGGCTCGACCTCAAGATCTACTTTCACGCCAAGGACAACCTCAAGCTCATCCGCCGCATCCAGCGCGACCAGATCGAACGCAACTATCCGCTCGACGACGTGCTGTACCGCTACCAGCACCACGTCTTGCCCACCTTCGAAAAGTACATCAAGCCTTACCGCGAAGAAGCCGACCTGATCATCAACAACAACCGCCACTTCGAGATGGCGCTGAACGTGCTCACCGGCTTTTTGCGCAACTACCTCGAACACGAACCCTTCACCTTGCCGCAAAAACCCGGTGGCGTGCTCGAAGTAGAGAATCGCAATTATTGATCGTCGGTAAAATCCCGAAAAGCCATGCACAGCCTCCGCACCCTCGTCTGCCTGGGCGGGTTGCTCGCCCTTTGCTGCCTGCCGCACCGTGTGTTGGGCCAGGTGGTCAACATCGAAGATCAGCGCAGCCTGCAGTGGGATTCGGCAGGCCTGATCGGTCAGGCCGACCTCGGCCTTTCGCTCGTGCAAAACACCAGACGCGTGCTCAGCCTGAGCGAGGCAGCCCGCATCGAGCGGGCCTGGCCCCGCTGGCATCTGCTCGCCCTCCAGCAATTCTCGCTCGTCAGTGTCAACGACGACCGCTTCGTCAACAACGGCTTTGCCCACCTGCGCGTGGCAAGGAAATGGACGCGGCAGGGCATCGCCTGGGAGTCGTTTGCCCAATGGCAATACAACGAGAAGCAGCTCATCCGCCTGCGCACACTGGCCGGCAGCGGCGTGCGCGTGCGCCTTTCGGCAAATGACGCCCATCGGGCCAATGGCGGCCTCAGCCTCATGGCCGAATACGCCGAAATCAAGGACACGGCACTCGTTTTCCGGGCCTTGCGCCTCAATGCCTATACCTCTTTCTCGCTTCGCCTCTACGATGGAGGCGTGTGGAGCACCACGCTGTATTACCAGCCCGCGCTCACCGTGGCGCGCGACTGGCGCATCAGCGGGCAGTCCAGCCTCGAGCTGGCCCTGTCGAAGGTGCTCACCTTCCTCGTGCGCGTGCAGATGAGCTACGACTATCGGCTGGAGCGCGAGGTGCCCCAGGCGCCCGCCCTGCTGTATTCCCTGCAGAACGGCATCCGGTTGCGGTGGGGTGGTTAAGCGCACCGGTGAATAGTGGATGGATACCTCTTCGAGAGGATTTGAGTATTCGAGGAATCGAGGAATCGAGGGTTGAGACTCGCTGCGCTCGATGTTGATAGCCGCTGCGCGGCCTGTTGAGACGCCGCTGTCGCGGCGATGTTGAGACTTGAAAAGACGTTGCGGGTCGTTGCGTCATCGCGGCCTTGCGTGAGGAATCGGGTAGCCGATTCCACCGATTTTACCGATTCACCCGATTTTACCAAACACGGTGGCCCTCTGTGCGTGCTCAGTGAGACTCCGTGTAACAAAAATCCAGCTGACCGAAACCAGGGAGCATATTTCCCGAACCGCTTCGCAACGAGTATAGCTAACTTTGCGGGCCAGATCTGTGCCCGACACGACCCCGAACGATCACTGAAAGATCCCGACGCATGAAGCGAAGACCTCAGCTCATATACGAAGACGAACACGTGCTCGTCGTCAGCAAGCCACCCTTTCTGCTGACCGTGCCCGACCGCTATGCCCCCGAGAAGGCCAACCTCTTCCACATGATGCAGGAGCGCTACGGACGCGTGTTCGTCGTCCACCGGCTCGACAAGGAGACCTCGGGCATCCTCGTCATGGCGCGCAATGAGGAGGCGCACCGCCACCTGTCGCTCCAGTTCGAGCACCGCGAGGTGGAGAAAGCCTATCTCACCATCGTCGAGGGGCGCCTGCACTACGAGGAAGGCCTGATCGACAAACCGCTGATGCCCATCGATTCGAAGCCGGTGCGCGTGGTCGTATCGGCCAAGGGCAAGCCGGCCCAGACGCGCTACAAGGTGGTCGAGTATCTGGGCAACTTTACGCTCGTGCGCGCCTGGATACTCACCGGCCGCATGCACCAGGTGCGCGTCCACTTCCAGGCGCTGGGCTATCCCCTGGTGGTCGATCCCCTCTACGGCCGGCGCGATGCCTTTTACCTCTCTGAAATCAAGCGCAACTACCATCTGGCAAAAGGCGAAGAGGAGCGGCCGCTCCTGGCGCGCAGCGCCCTCCATGCCGAGCAGCTCACCTTCACCCACCCCGCCACTGAGGAACGCATGACCTTCGAGGCGCCCTTGCCGCGCGACATGGCGGCTGTCGTCAAGCAATTGCGAAAATGGGCACGATGAAACCGGCCATACGCACCGAGTATCTGCTGCTGCTCTTCGGGGCGGCATGTTTTTTCCCGTTTCTGGGGGGCGTCCACCTGTTCGATTGGGACGAAATCAATTTTGCCGAATGCGCCCGCGAAATGCTCGAAAGCGGCGACTACCTCAGGGTGCAGATCGGCTTCCAGCCTTTTTACGAGAAGCCCCCGTTTTTCTTCTGGCTACAGGCGCTCAGCATGCAGCTATGGGGCGTGAACGAATATGCCGCGCGCTTCCCCAATGCCGTGGCGGGACTGCTGACCCTCTGGTTCCTGATGCACGCGGGCAGGCAGGTGCACGGCCGCCGGCTGGGGCTGTGGTGGGCGCTCTGTTGGCTGGGTGCCCTCCTGCCGCACTTCTACGCCAAGTCCGGCATCATCGATCCGTGGTTCAACCTGTTCATCTTTTCCGGACAGTACTTCCTGCTGCTGGGCCTGTCCGACGTGGTGCCCATGCCCCTGCGTGCCCGCAGGCCCTGGCGCGCCCTGATCGCGGGCGGCGTCTTGCTGGGCCTGGGCATCCTGACCAAGGGGCCGGTGGCCTGGCTCGTGAGTGCGCTCACCTTTGGCGTCTGGTGGCTGTGGCAGGGCCGTCCTGCTTTCCGGGCTTTGGCCCTGCGCTTCATCACCTGGTCGGTGGTGGCGGCCGTGGTGCCTGCTCTGTGGTTCGGCATCGAGATGGCCAAGAACGGACCGGAATTCTTCATCGAATTCATCCGCTACCAGTACCGCCTGTTCAGCACACCCGATGCCGGCCACGGCGGTTTTCCGGGCTACCATTTCGTGGTGTTGCTCGTGGGGTGCTTCCCCGTGTCGGTGCTGGCACTGCGGCTGCTGGGCAGGTCCGCCTTTCGGCAAATGGCCCCCGGCGAGGGGCTGACCGCCTTCTGGCGCTGGATGGTGGCCTTGCTCGTGGTGGTGCTGGTGCTGTTTACCATCGTCAAGTCCAAAATCGTACACTACTCGTCGCTGGCCTACTTTCCCGTCACCTTCCTGGGCGCACTGACCATCGTCGGCATGCTCGACGGGCGCGTGCGCTGGACGCGCTGGCAACAGGCGTTGCTGTGGGGGCTGGGGCTGGTGTTCGTGCTCGTGGTGGCGGCAGCGCCGATCCTTGGCCACCATCCCGAGTGGCTGAAAGCGCTGGCGGCCAACGATCCCTTTGCCCGCGCCAACCTCGACGCCCGCGTCCAGTGGTCGTACCTCGAGAGCTGGCTGACCGCCGTCGTGCTGCTGGCCGGCCTGGTGTGGTTTGCCGAAAGGCGGAAAAAGAACATGAAGGAGGCCGTGGCAGGGCTGCTGCTCGCCGCGGCCCTGTTCACCAACCTGGCCATCATCGTCCACATCAAGCGCATCGAAGGCTACAGCCAGCGCGCGGCCATCGAGTTTTACGAGGGGCTGCAGGGAAAAGACGTGTCGGTCACTACGGCCGGCTTCAAGAGCTATGCCCACCTGTTCTATGCGCGGGTGCGGCCCGAAACGAGCGTGCAGGGCGTGCCGCTCGACACGCTCATGCATCGGCCGCTGCCGCGTCCCTTGTACGTGGTCACCAAGGTGCATCGCTGGCCCGAGCTGCAGCAGCGTTACCCCCAGCTCGAAGAGGTGGGCAGCAAGAACGGCTTCGTCTTTTTGCGCAAGCGGGAAGAGTGAGTC
>CAYNYN010000174.1:0-5095 GCA_964401445.1 uncultured Saprospiraceae bacterium
GCTTGAGCAGCTTGCGCGTGATGGTCATCAGGGTCTGCACCATGGCAAAACCCGAGAAGATGGCACCCGCGACGAAGTAGGGCGGGAAGATGGTGGTGTGCCAGCCAGGAATGACCGAGGTGGCGAAGTCGAAGCTCACGATGGTGTGTACCGAAAGTACCAGCGGCGTGGCCAGACCTGCCAGGATCAGCGACAGCGACTCGAAGCGCTGCCAGTGCTTGGCCGAGCCCGTCCAGCCCATGGCGAAGAAGGCGTAGATCTTGCGGCGCAGCCCCTTGGCGCGGTCACGCACCGTAGCCAGGTCGGGCACCAGACCCGTGTACCAGAACAGCAGCGACACGGTGAAGTAGGTCGAGATGGCGAACAGGTCCCACAACAGCGGCGAGTTGAAGTTCACCCACAGCGGACCGCGCGTGTTCGGGTACGGGAACATAAAGAAGTCGAACCAGGGACGACCCGTGTGCGTGGCCGGGAACAGGCCGGCACACATCACGGCGAAGATCGTCATGGCCTCGGCGGCACGGTTCACACCCGTACGCCACTTCTGGCGGAACAGCAGCAGGATGGCCGAGATGAGCGTACCGGCGTGACCGATACCGATCCACCAAACGAAGTTGGTGATGTCGTAACCCCAGCCGATGGTGCGGTTGACGTTCCATGAGCCGATACCTACCCAGAAGGTCCAGATCAGACAGAAGACGCCGTAGCCCAGCAGCAGGGCCGAAGCCATGGTGGCCAACGCCCAGCTCACCGTCGTCTTCTCGGTGGGCGACACCAGGTCTTCCGTGATGTCGTGGTAGGTCTTGTGACCCGTAATGAGCGGCTCGCGTATTGGAGAAACTGGCTGACTCATTTGTATTCAGTGATTTTTCATTTTCACAAATAATCTCCCTGAAGGGGGCTTAGCCCAACTCCTCGACCTTGTTGGTCACTTTGGCCTTGTATTGTACCGACGGACGCACGCCGATCTCTTCGAGCACGATGTAGTTCAGTTCCGACTCATACTGCTTGCGCACGGCGCTCTTCTCGTTGTTGGTGTCGCCGAAGGTGATGGCGCCCGTGGGGCAGGCCGTCTGGCAGGCCGTCTTGACGTCGTGGTCTTCCAGCTTGCGGCCCTCGCGCTTGGCGGTGAGCTTGCCCTCCTGGATGCGCTGCACGCAGAAGCTGCACTTCTCCATCACACCGCGCTCGCGCACCGTGACGTCGGGGTTGAGCACCATGCGTACCAGGTTGTCGGCGTAGATGGCTTCGCCGTTGACCTCGTTCTCGTTGATGGGGAACAGGTCGGCCGTCGTGTAGTCCAGCCAGTTGAAGCGACGCACCTTGTAGGGGCAGTTGTTGGCGCAGTAGCGGGTACCGATGCAGCGGTTGTAGGCCATCTGGTTGAGGCCTTCGCTGCTGTGGTTGGTAGCCGATACCGGGCACACGTTCTCGCAAGGCGCGTTGTCGCAGTGCTGGCACATCATCGGCTGGTACACCACGTTGGGGTTCTCGTAGTCGCCGTAGAAGTAGCGGTCGATGCGCAGCCACGTCATCTCGTGGTGGCGGAAGACCTCGTACTTGCCCACGACGGGCACGTTGTTTTCGGCCATGCAGGCTACCTCACAGGCACCGCAACCGATGCAGGCGTTGAGGTCGATGTGCATGCCCCAGTGGTGCCCCTGTGAGTAGTATTTCTCCTTGTATTCCTCGTAGGGATAGAGCGTCTGCTGGTTGAGATGCTCGGCCTCGTGGCGCTCTTCCTTCAGCTCTTCCACGAACTTGTCGAGCTCGGGCAGGTTGGTGCGACGGATGATCGTGCGATCGACCAGAGCGCCCTGATAGCCGGCCTTGACCGGGGTGACGGCCTGCTCGTCCACGTTCACCACCTCGTCGCTGCCTTCCAGCTTGCCGGTCACACCCATGGTGTGGTGGTACTGCACGCTGGCCATCTCGTACTTGCCGGCCTTGCCCAGCACCTTGACGTCGGTGTTGAAGTACTGCGTGTTGCCGTCGGCGTCGATGGTGAGCCAGGGGTTGGCGTTCACACCCACATTGACGCCGGCCTTGCCGGCCACGGTGCGGCCATAGCCCAGGGCCAGACCCACGGTGCCGCGCATCTGGCCGAACTGGCGCACGACCGGCACGACGGCCTTGCGGCCTGCGATCTCGATCTCGGCCTGGTCGGCAAAACCGTAGAATTCTTCCTGGTTGAAGCCGGCAAACGGACCGTCACAGTCGAAGTGGCGATGGCCGTCGAACACCACCGGCACCATCAGGTAGTTGTCCCAGACACAGCGGTTGATCGGGTCGGGCAACTCCATCAGCCACGGGTTGTCGGTGTACTGGCCGTTGCCGATGTTGACCGTTTCCACGAACTGGATCTCCAGCTCGCTGTTGGCCGGCTTGGTGATTTTTGCGGCAGCAGCCTGTACGTCACCCGCAAACGACACGGCGGGCTCCTGCTCCTCCAGCTCGAACACGCCATCGTGCAGGCTCATGTCCCAGAAGTTCTGGAACGTGGCGTACTTCGTCTGGCGCGGGAACATGTCGCGTTCCCAGGTGGCCTTGAGGTATTCGTAGTAAGGCTGCTCGGCCTCGGTGTTCAGGTTGGCGCTCTCGGCCCAGCGCAGCAGCGTCTCTTCGGCCTGACGCGTGTCGAAGAGGGGCGCGATGGTGGGCTGGATGAGGCTGTACATGCCGCGCTTGGGCTCGGCATCGCCCCAGCTCTCCAGCAGGTGATGGGCGGGCGCCACGTAGTCGCACAGCGCGGTGGTCTCGTTGGGCATGCCCGAGAACGAGACTTTCAGCTTGACTTTCTTGAATGCTTCCGCAAATGCCTCGGCATTGGGCAGCTCGTACGCGGGGTTGGCACCCCAGACGAAGACGGCATCCACGCTGCCGCTGTTCATGTCCTTGATGAGCTGCTGCACGTCGGGGTCGTTGCCCTGGCGCTGCAGCGACGGGTTGGCGAAGCTGATCGTCTGGCCGTAGTTGCCGAGCATGTCGTTGATGGCGTTGACCAGTACCTGCTCGCCCTTGTTGTTGGTGCCGCTCACCACGAGCGACTTGCCGCGGTTGGCCCACAGGTCTCCGGCGGCCTGCTTGAGCATCGCAGCGGCCTTGTCGTTCACCTTGGGTGCCGACACGGTGGGCTTGCCGGCCTTGCGCGCGATTTCGTTGTAGAGCGTGGCGATGGCCGCCCCCTGCTCCGAGGGCTTCACCAGGATGCGGTGGTCGGCGTTCGAGCCCGTGAGCGTCATGGCCGCTTCCACCTGGTAGTGGCGCGACATCTTGGCCTTGTGCACGTCGTCGATCTTGCGGTTGGCAGCGTACTGACGCGCGTACTCGACCGGCGAGATCCAGGTACCGAGGAAGTCGGCAGCAAAGCTGACGATCACGTCGGCCTTGTCGAAGCGGTAGTTGGGCACCACGCGCTGGCCGAAGCACTCCTCGTTGGCCTGCAGCATGGCCGAAGCCGAGACGGGATCGTAGGTAACGACTTTCGTATTGGGATAGGCAGCCTTGAACTCTTCGAGCACCTTCTTTGCCGTGGGGCTCAGGATGGTCGAGGTGAGGATGGCCACACGGCTGTTTGCCGAAAGGCTGCCCTTCACGTTCTTGTCCAGCTCTTCCCAGCTCGTCTGCTCGTAGCGGCCATCGTTCATCTTGCCCGGGCCGGGGAAGCGGTTGGTATCGTAGAGGCTGAGCACCACGGCCTGGGCGCGCGCGCTGGTGCCGCCGCCGGTCACGCTCGACAGGCTGTTGCCCTCGATCTTGATGGGACGACCCTCACGCGTCTTCACCAGCACGGCGCAGTAGTCGCCGCCGTTGACGAAGCTGGAAGCGTAGTAGGTAGCCACACCCGGCACGATCTCGTCGGGCTTCACCACGTAGGGAATGGCCCGCTTGACGGGAATGTCGCAGCTGGCAGCGATGGTAGCGGCCCCCAGGCTGAAGCCCAGATACTTCAGGAAGTCGCGGCGGTTGGTGGCCACTTTTTCCGCATTGTCGGCAAGGGGCACGTCCTGAAACTCGCGCTCCACGGCCTCCTGAAACTCAGCACCTTTGTTGAGCTGATCTACGCCGATCCAGGTGTGGTTCTTCTTTGTCTTGTTTTCCATTTTTATGCTGGAATATTTGAGTCAACAAATAGGGATGCACGCAGCGGGCACACAATGACCCATCAATAGTGGCACTTCTGGCACTCGGTACCGCCGATGTCTTCGACGGTCACCTTGTCGCGCTTGCCCGCAGCGATTTCTTCGTGCATCCGGGCATATGACTTGTAGTATTCGTTGTCGGCAAACTTGACCTCCGTCTTGCGGTGGCAGTTGACGCACCAGCCCATCGACAGGGGCGCGTACTGGGCTACCACCTCCATCTCCTCGATCGGGCCGTGGCACTTCTGGCACTCGATCTTGCCCACGCTCACGTGCTGGGCGTGGCTGAAGAAGACGTGGTCGGGCAGGTTGTGGATGCGCACCCAGGGAATTTCGCCCTGGATCTTGGTTTTGGTCTCGGTCGTGAGCGACTTGACGATGTTCTCCCACTGCTCCTCGATCTCCAGCTCGCCTTCGGCATCGAGCGTGCCGTTGTCCTTCACGTACTCATCGGTGATCCACTTCTTGTAGATCTTCTCGATTTCCTCCTCGCTGAGCTGGTCGTAGTCTTCGATATACTTGTCGGTCGAGGGATCGTAGCCGATCGAGGCGAAGATCTTGGTCAGCTCGGCCGTGCCGTATTTCGAACCCTTCTTGATGGCGCGATGGCAGTTCATACAGGTGTTGGCTGCCGGGATGATCGAGTGCTTCGAGCGGCGGGCGCCGTCGTGGCAGTACTGGCAGTCGATCTTGTGCAGGCCGGCATGCGTGGCATGCGAGAACTTGATGGGCTGGTCGGGCTGATACCCCTGCTGGCGACCCAGCATGATGGCGCGATCGACCGTCACATAGCCACCCAGCACCACCAGCGCGAAGATCACGAAGCTGACCACACCCTTGCTCGTGAGGATGTCCATCAGCGTCTTGCGCTCCACCTGTTGCCCTTCGCGGGCGGCCATCATGTAGTTGAGGTTGGCCACGATGCGGGCGAGCACCAGTGCCAGCACGGCGAG
>CAYNYN010000174.1:5195-7601 GCA_964401445.1 uncultured Saprospiraceae bacterium
TTCTCGATATCCTGATCGGTGAGGTTGGGGAAGTTGTTCATCACCGTGGGCTTCCACTGGTTCCACAGCTCCACGGCGCGCGGATGCCCCTGCGAGATGAGCGCCTGCGAGTTGCGGATCCAGGCATAGAGGTCTTCCCGCGGATAGTCGGCCCAACGCTCCTCTACTCCACCCAGGGCAGGACCCGTCAGGTCGTCTTTCATATTGCGGTTGTGGCAGGCGGCGCAATTGTTCTTGAACAAAGTCTTGCCCGCCTCGATGTCCGCTTCCTGAGCCTGAGCCGTCGTGGCGCCCAGCGCCAGGAACAACGACAAAATCCAGATTGTCAAAGACTTATACGACATCTTCACAGTAGTTGATTTTTCAATTATGCCACGATATATGATGGTTTCTTCAGATTGGCCGCAAAGATATACGGCCACCCCATTTTTACCAATCAGTGACAAACCGACCGCCTTATTTAGATTCTTTCTGAACAACTATTGCCTTTCGGCAAATTTTGCCCAAAAGCGATCGGCCTTGCCTTCCGGACACGTTTTGCCCGAAGTGCCTGAACAATGTTTCGTCTGCTGGCGCGGGAAGCGCAAAAATTTGGAGGTAGAACGGAAATCGCTGACAAAGTTCAGCGCGATCCGGTGACTTTTCTCATCTGCGTGTGGAGGTGACGCGCAAATATAAGCCGAGCTGCAAAAGTTACAAGATTGTTAAAGCCCGATTTCACACGGCCACCTCGGCCTTGATGTGTGGATGGGGGTCATAACCAATGAGTTCGAAGTCTTCGAACCGGAAAGAAAAGATGTCTTTCACCTCGGGATTGAGGCGCATTTGCGGCAGCGGACGCGGTTCGCGCGTCAATTGGAGGCGCGCCTGCTCGAGGTGGTTGTTGTACAGGTGGGCGTCGCCCAGGGTGTGGATGAACTCACCGGGTTGGTAGCCGGTGACCTGAGCCATCATCATGGTGAGCAGGGCGTAGGAGGCGATGTTGAAGGGCACGCCCAGAAAACAATCGGCCGAGCGCTGGTACAACTGGCAGGAGAGGCGGCCATTGGCCACGTAGAACTGGAACAGGACGTGGCAGGGGGCAAGGGCCATCTTCGGCAGGTCGGCCACGTTCCAGGCGCTCACCAGGATGCGGCGGCTGTCGGGGTTGGTCCGGAGCTGCTCGACGGCCTGTGCGATCTGGTTGATGGTCTGCCCGCGCCCGTCTTCCCAGGCCACCCATTGCTTGCCGTAGATGGGGCCAAGGTCGCCCTTTTCGTCGGCCCAGGCGTTCCAGATGCGCACGCCATTTTCCTGCAGGTAGCGCACGTTGGTGTCGCCCTTGAGGAACCACAGCAACTCGTGGATGATGCTCTTGACGTGGAGCTTTTTGGTGGTCACGAGCGGGAAGCCTTCCTGCAGGTCGAACCGCATCTGATGGCCGAAGACGCTGAGGGTGCCCACTCCTGTCCGGTCACTTTTGGGTACGCCTTCGTCCAGTATGCGCTGCAGCAGATCGAGATATTGTCGCATGATTTGGTACAATTTGGTGCAAATGACGGGATGGTGACCCAAAACTAAGCGACTGCGTCTTTTTTTGCGAAAGCAAAGACACCTCTGCGCCACGGGCGCCAAAGATGCCCTGAAAAACCAAATGTCATGACGCACTTCCTCAACTACGTTTGTCTGGCGGCGACCTGCCTGCTCTGGGTGGATGTGGCGGCCCAGCCCGCCTGGGAGCTCAAGAAAGAAACGGATGGCATACGCGTGTACCTGCGCGACAACCCCGATTCGCCCATCAAGGAGCTGCTGATCGAGACGGAGATGGAAGCCTCGCTTTCGAGCGTGGCGGCCCTGCTCAACGACGCCGACCATTACCACCTGTGGGTGTACAAGACCTCCCGCTCAGAATTGGTGCAAAAGCTGTCGCCCCACCGCATCGTGTACCATTCGGTGTCGGATTTCCCCTGGCCGCTGAGCGACCGCGAGCTGTACGTGCTGAGCGAGATGCGGCAGGATCCGCAGACGCATGCGCTCTTCTCCACCTCGCGGCTGTGGCCCGACGCGCCGCCCCCTGACGACGACTACGTGCGCATTCCCTATTTCTACTCGCAATGGACGTTCACGCCGCTGCCGGATGGGCGGCTGCAACTGCGTTATTACCTCCGTTCCGACCCGGGCGGCTATCTGCCCGCCTGGCTCGTCAACCTGGCACTGGATCAGGGGCCGGTGGCCACCATCGAGGCCTTCCGGCAAATGGTGAATCAACCGCCCTACCGGCAGGCACAGCTGGCCCACATCATCGAGCCGTGAGCCCAAAGGGGCGCGGGGCACTCCCTCCTCAGAGGAAGCGCCCCGCGCGTGCATCATGATTTCAGGAAAAGCAAGGCTCAGCCTTCGCAGGCACCCAGGTCGTGCACGAGCATG
>CAYNYN010000175.1:0-7579 GCA_964401445.1 uncultured Saprospiraceae bacterium
CTCAACGCTACACCCTCAACCCTCAACCATTTTTCAAACTCAAATCAAAACCATGCCCCATCAATACATCGGCTACCGGACCACGGCGCGCGGCAGCACGTTTATCCAGGCGTTCAGTCCCGTCCGGCAGGTCCCGCTCGAGGCGCGCTACCCCGTAGCCACGCGCGAGGAGGTGGACGAAGCCATGTGGCTGGCGCAATCGGCCTTTCCCGCCTTTCGGCAAATGCCGGGTGCGCGCCGCGCCGCCTTCCTGCGCGCCATCGCCGACGAGATCGAGGCGCTGGGCGACCGCCTCGTCGAGACGGCCTGCCTCGAGACGGGTTTGCCGGAAGGCAGAATCAAGGGTGAGCGGGGCCGCACCTGCGGTCAGCTGCGCTTCTTCGCCGACATCGCCGAGGAAGGCTCGTGGTGCGAAGCCATCATCGACACGGCACGCCCCGACGCCACGCCCCCGCGCCCCGACATCCGGCGCATGCTGGTGCCCATGGGGCCGGTCGTCGTCTTCGGCGCCAGCAACTTTCCGCTGGCCTTCTCCACGGCCGGTGGCGACACGGCTTCGGCCCTGGCCACGGGCAACCCCGTCGTCGTCAAGGCGCACGAGCTGCACCCGGGCACCCATGCGCTCGTGGCCGAGGCCATCGTGCGCGCCGCCCGGCACACCGACATGCCCGAAGGCGTCTTCTCGGCCCTGTACGGGCGCCACGAGGTGGGGCAGTGGCTCGTGCAGCACGAGGCCGCCGAGGCGGTGGCCTTCACCGGCTCGTACGGCGGCGGCATGGCGCTGTACCGCCTGGCGCAGCAGCGCCCGCGTCCCATCCCCGTCTTTGCCGAGATGGGCAGCATCAACCCCGTGTTCGTGACGCCCGAAGCGCTCGAGGGCGATGCCGAAGGGCTGGCCCGCCAGCTGGCCGCCTCGGTGACGCTGGGCGCCGGACAGTTCTGCACCAACCCGGGCCTCATCGTCGTTTTTGGCGAAAGCCAGACGAACGAATTCGCACGGCTGCTGGCCACGGCCCTCGCCGAGCAACCCGAGCAGGTGATGCTGGCACCCGCCATCTACGAGCACTACGAGCAGCGCCGCCAGGAGATGCAGCAGCGCGAAGGCGTGGAGGTGGTCTATGCCGGCCGGCCCGGTCGGCCCCTGTGCGGCTGCGCCACCGTGGTGCGCACCACCGCCGACCGCTTCCTGCGCGAGCCGGCGCTGCAGGAAGAGGTGTTCGGGCCGTTCACCATGGTGGTGCAGGTGGCCGACGAAAACGAGGCGCTCGCGCTGGCGCATCACCTCCAAGGACAGCTCACGGCCACGCTGATGGTGCCCGACACGGCGGCCGCTCGCTACGCGCGCCTGCGACAAGTGCTGGAGCAGAAGGCCGGCCGCATCATCTTCAACGGCGTGCCGACGGGCGTGGCCGTGGTGCACGCCATGCAGCACGGTGGGCCCTTCCCCGCCACCACCGACAGCCGCTTCACCTCGGTGGGCGGCACGGCGCTGCGCCGCTTCGTGCGGCCCGTGGCCTGGCAGGCCGCCCCGCACGACCAGTTGCCGCCCGAGCTGCAAGACCACAACCCGCTGGGCATCCTGCGCCTGGTGGATGGCACGTGGACCCAAGCACCCCTGAAGCGATGAGAAAGACTTTCTTCTGTATCGACGCACACACCTGCGGCAATCCGGTGCGGCTGGTGGCCGGCGGCGGCCCCCGCCTCGAAGGGCGCGACATGGCCGAGCGCCGCCTCCACTTCCTGCAGCACTACGACTGGATCCGCACGGGCCTGATGTTCGAGCCGCGCGGCCACGACATGATGTCGGGCAGCATCCTCTACCCCCCGGCCGACCCCGCCAACGACGCCGGCGTGCTCTTCATCGAGACGAGCGGTTGCCTGCCCATGTGCGGGCACGGCACCATCGGCACCGTCACCATCGCCATCGAGGAGGGGCTGGTGCAGCCCCGCGAGCCGGGCCTGCTGCGCCTCGAGACGCCGGCCGGCCTCGTCGAAGCCACCTACTTCATGGAGGGGCGCAAGGTGCGCTCCGTACGCATCGTCAACGTGCCGTCGTTCCTCTATGCCGAAGGGCTGGAAGTGGAGTGCCCCGAGCTGGGCACGCTCACCGTCGATGTGGCCTGGGGGGGCAACTTCTACGCCATCGTGGAACCGCAGGCCCGATTCAAGGGCATGGAGCACTACACCGCCGCCGACCTCATCCGCTGGAGCCCCGCGGTGCGCCGCCGCCTCAACGAGCGCTACACCTTCGTCCACCCGCTCGATACACGCATGCAGGGGCTGTCGCACGTGATGTGGGTGGCCGCCTCGACGCTCCACCCCGATTCCGACGGGCGCAATGCCGTCTTCTACGGCGACAAGGCCATCGACCGGTCGCCCTGCGGCACCGGCACCTCGGCGCGCATGGCCCAGCTCTGGGCCAAAGGTCAGCTAAAGGAAGGCGACACCTTCGTGCACGAAAGCATCATCGGCAGCCGCTTCACAGGCCGCGTGGAAGGCGTGACGCAAGCAGGCGACTACCCGGCCATCATCCCCAGCATCGAAGGCTGGGCACGCATCACCGGCTACAACCACATCATCATCGACGACGCGGACGACCCCTACGCCTTCGGCTTTCAGGTGATTTGAGAACGCGCGTGGCAGTACGTGCCCCTCATGGCCATGAGCTGGCAAGTGGTTTCGCCTTTCGGCAAATGGTGCCGCACGCGCACCCAGGCGGTCGGGACTTTTTGCTAACTTCACCAAGGTTCTGAACCCGCACCCGGATTCTCACTTGAAATCAGGGTAGTCAATAAACACTGCAAATACTGAGTCCACTGCAAAAACCCTTAAAGCCTCGCGCAACAACTTGTTCCGACTCGTCGGAAGCCTGCCCCCGAATCTCGGGGCAAGCTCCGAACATCGGGGACGCAAAGACGCAAAGACACGCGAATTTTTTATTTGTAAATCAATTTATTACAAATCCGAACTACGCATCACAGCTTGCCCCGATCTCGGGGTTGTTACGGACTTTTTGCAGGGGACTCAATCCTCAATTCTTCCCTTCCTCGATTCCTCAATCAAAAGTATCCATCGACCGTCGTCAGATCATCTGAAAGTTCCAAATGGAAATGCCGGCTTGCATTTTCCCGGGCTATCACAGCAAGAAATCCTTTACGACTGTTTCCGTTTCCACAAAAAGACACTGATCAATACAACCGCCAGATAAACGAGATACTTCAGGAGGTAAGTGCCGATTGAAACCAGAACCGGCTTTTCCTGGAAAAACCTGATGGAATCTTCCCAGAACATCAAGATCATGGACGTTTCCGTGCCCAGGAAAATGATAAAGGCTGCGAGATAAGGATGGGCAAAGAGGAAAGGCGTCTGTTTGTCTGTCTTTTCCATCTTTATCGAGTTTTTAATGAAAAAATCCTGCTGAAAAAAGCAAGAATGCTCAGTTATACTCAACGCAATACAGTTCATTCCGGGATGCCCGATCACCTGTTCAAGGACACGGCCATTATTGGTTACGATTCTTCATGAATCGATTGTGTATTGTTGTTTTGTAAATATAAACACCACCAACGAAAAGGAGGTAAGAACCCACAAGGAAGAACACAAGCTTTAAGGGGTCTTCCTTTGCTCCTTTAATAAGAATTGTTTCGCCCCAATAATTCCAATCCATGATCAAATTGATGGTCATAAAGAGCACATAAATCAGGAATGACGACCACCAGGGATGCTCCACCATGGGATTCGCTCTCCTTTTTTTGCTATAAAGTGCCATTTTATGCCAAGCGTAAAGTGATTTAAGAAAAACTGTAGCGTCAACCTGCTTTAGTTTTTAATGATGCGGGAAACTGTGCATCCCTAACTGCTCACTTTCGCATATCAACACCATAATGGCGACAGGGAAAAGGTAACGGGCTTTTTCTGCCCCCCACGCTTTTTTGTGCTCATGAAAGACAAACGGGGACACTCGCCATGCCGCGATGGAAAATGCCCCTTTGCCGTTTTCCAGACTGCCGAAGCAAGGAATCCTTTATCACTGCTTCCTTTTCCACAAAAAGACACCGATAAATATTACACTCACATAAACGAGATACTTCAGAATGTAAATGCCGATAGACACCAGTATCTGTCTTTGCTCGAAAGAGTGGATGGGATCTTCCCAGAACAGCAGAAACGTGCTCGCTTCGGTTGCCAAGAGAATGATAAAAGCAGAGAGAAGCGGATGGGCGAAGAGGAAAGGCATGCTGTTGCATGTTTTTTTCATTATGCTTAATTTTTGGATTTGACCAACAAACTGAATAACAGGCTCCGGTACAGACTCTGTACCGGAACCCTCTTGGTTGTTTACCACCAATGATCAATGAGCAAACCGATCGATGCACCTAACGTACCTCCTACAGCGCCAACCAAAGCGCCTGCAGGGCCTCCTGTTAAACCTCCCCACGCTGCACCAGTGACGTCTCCTGCAGCAAGCTTGGCTGCCTCTTTTTTCCGATCAGTCCGTAATGCAGTAGAACCCAAAATACAGTCTTCAACGTTATTCTTCCAGTAAATCATCGAGCTGACGGCCACTTCGATTGCGTAGTCAATTTCCTGTTCGGGAAGTCGCTTGATCCAGTCCTGCTTCTTTGCCCTGATGACCTGAATCAATTGCTTGTCGGGCAGGTCGAAATTTGCTGTAAATGTAGCCAAAAGGTCGTCCACAAAGCTTTTTCGCGTCGGATCCAGGGCCTCGTACATGAAGGTCGGTGCATTCGTGAAATTCCGCTCATTGATGCCAAGCTGTGCCAGAATGCGATCCAGTTCCTGTTGCGTAATGCCGAGCTTTTCGGGCAATCCCTCGTACATCATGTTCCAGATGGAACGGGCAGCTTCTTCTGCATTGACTGGTTTTCTGGTGTTGCGCCAGTGTGCTACAGAGTCGCAAAACGCTTGCATGAAGTAGTCGTGCACTTCGCCGATCGAAACGGCAGCACCCGGGTTTGCAGATTGCCCAAGGGACGTGTGGGCAGCCAGTCCGATGAACCCCGCAGCCAAAACAAAAATAATGCTTTTCATGGTACTTTCGGTTTTCGGTTTAAGGAAAAACATGCCTGCCACGTGGCGAAACGGACAACAACTCTTGCAAGAGCAGTGCAAAAAAAAAACTTTGAAAAAACACACAAGTCCCGCGATGGATTTCAGTGTCACATTTTTTACAAAAGTGCTTAAAGCAGGTGCTTGCAACCTTTTGCTTGCCGCCGGGTAAGCGTGAGGAGTTTCAGCAATTGCAGATTTTGCCATGAGCCGGCCTTCTTCGTCCCTTTCCTTACCTTGCAATCGGATTGTGTGACAGCAAAAATCGAGGCGCGCCTATGGGACAAAGGACGATACGAACGGGATGGCTCTTGGCGGGACTGGTGGCCCTTTGTGCCTTTTCACCCACCACGGACAAATCCGACAAGTATCCGCAGGGATACTTTGCCGCACCCGTGCCTTTCGAGCTGTACCTGTCGGGCACTTTTGGCGAGCTGCGCAGCGGCCATTTCCACTCGGGCCTCGACATCAAGTCGCCCGATGGGCGCGTGGGCCATCCCGTGCTGGCGGCGGCCGAGGGCACGGTGGTGCGCATCAAGGTGTCGGCAGGCGGCTATGGGCGCGCGCTCTACCTGCGCCATCCCAACGGCTACACCACCGTCTATGCCCACCTGCATCGCTTCGCCGACCCCATCGAGGAATGGGTGAAGGCGCAGCAATACCGCCGCGAGTCGTTCGAGGTGGATCTCTATCCGCCGGCCGGTCAGTTCACCTTCCGCAAGGGCGAGCCCATCGGCCAGATGGGCAACAGCGGCTCATCGTCGGGGCCCCACCTCCACTTCGAGGTGCGCGATACGCGCACACAGGAACCCATCAATCCGGCGCTGTTCGGCTTCGAGATTGCCGACCACACGCCGCCCGCCATGCGGCAGCTCAAGGTGTATGCACTCAACGATCGCCTCGAGACCATCGGAGAGCAGTTGTTCCGCTTGCGCAAAAACGGCCGCCACTACCGCCTGTCCGAAGACACGCTCGTGGTGGGGGCCTGGCGTGTCGGCTTCGGCCTCAAGGTGTACGACCAGCACGACCACGTGCCCAACCTCAACGGCATCTACGCACTGCGCATGTACGTCAACGACTCGCTCTGGTACGCTTTCGAGATGGAGCGCTTCTCGTTCGCCCAGACGCGTTACCTCAACGCCCACGTGGACTACGCGGCGCGCGTGCGCGACCGGGCCTGGTTCAACCGCACCTGGCTGTTGCCCGGCAACCGCCTCGAAGCCTACCCCCACGTCAGCGGCCAGCGCGGCGCCCTGCCGCTGTACCGCAACCGGCCGGCACACGTGCGCCTCGTGGCCGAAGATCCCTGGGGCAACCAATCGGAGCTGACGTTCTGGATCCGGCGCGGCGAAGTGACGCCACCCCCGCCCCGGCCCTACAACTACCACATCGACTGGGCCACGGGCGGCACCGTGCGCCTCGACGGGCTGCGGCTCCATTTGCCGAAAGGCGCCCTCTACGAAGACCTCTACCTGCAGTGCGACATCCAGAACGATACCGACGCGGCCCACTATGCCCATCGCTACCGGCTGGCTTCGCCCGAAGTGCCGGTGCACCGCTGGGCCGAGCTGGCCATCGCGCCGGCGCGCACCCTCCCGCCCCGCCTGCGCAGCAAGGCGTTCGTGGGCTGGTTCGACGACAGCGGGCAGCTCGTGAGCTGCGGCGGCACCTGGCACGACGACGGCATGCTGCATGCGCACGTCCGTCAGTTGGGCGACTTCACCATCGGCATCGACACCGTGCCGCCCACCGTGGAGCCTGTATCTTTCAGCCGCGACATGCGAGGACGCAGCCAGATGCGCTTTCGCATCACGGACAACCAGCCCGTCACGGGCCGGGCACGCGGCCTGCGCTATCGCGCCACCGTCGATGGCCGGTGGATCCTCATGGAGTACGACGCCAAAAAAGACCTGCTGATCCACGAGTTCGACGGACGCATCGGGCCAGGCGAGCACCACCTGCGCATCGTGGTGACCGACGACCGCGGCAACCGCACTACTCAGACATACACCTTCATTCGATGATCGCTCTGAAAAAAGCATTTGCATGAAATCATTCCGACTGAGCAGGCTGGCCGCCCTCTTCGGCCTGCTGGCGCTGGCCGGCTGCGTTTCCGATTCCGACCGTAGCGACGCCCCCGACCGTCCCATGGATCCCTGGGTCTTCCGCAGCGTGCTCGACGAGCGTCCCCGCATGGTCACGCTGGCCCTGCACGACAACCTCTGGGTATCGTACTCAGGCCAGACCGGCGCCCTGTACAAGGCCTGGCGCGGCGGGGTCAACTTCGACGGGCCGGTGTACACCACCGTGCACGGGCCACAGCCCACCACCATCGGCGACGGCTGGATGGAGAACCGCTTTCCCCTGCCGTGGCGCCTGCTGGAAGGCGACAAGGAGTGGCGCCCGCGCGTGCAGTACCGCGGCCACCGCTTCGAAGACGGTCACGTGTGGCTGCACTACGAGCTGCACCACGACGGCCACGTGGTGCACGTGTGGGAGCAGCCCGAAT
>CAYNYN010000176.1:0-2116 GCA_964401445.1 uncultured Saprospiraceae bacterium
GCAACGCTTTGTCATCTCAACATGGATGCCACGGGCCTCGTCTCAACATTGCTGCGGTAGCAGCATATCAACACTGGCCCAAAGGGGCCGTCTCAACCATCAAACCCTCTGCTTCCGTTTCCCCTGCACCCTATCTTGTTCCAAATTTCAGACGAATGATGAATATACGACGCCTGGCGAGTTTGTTGTGCTTTGTCTGCGGCCTGGCAGCAGCACAGGCACAGCAGTTCGTCGACAGCGAAACCCTGCCCCGCGCGGCGCGCAAAGCCTGGGAGAAAGGCATCGAGCGGGCGCGCGCCGGCCAGCTCGACGAGGCCTCCGCCCTGCTGGAAAAAGCGCTGGTCAGTGCTCCCGACTTCGTGGATGCCCTCTTTGCCCTGGGCAACGTGCGCTACGACCAGGGCCGCCTCGACGAGGCCGAAAAGCTGTACGAGCAGGCGCTCGCCCTCGCCCCCGACTACAAGGCCGACTTCTGGTACAATCTGGCGCTGACGGAGATGAAGCTGCGCAAGTTTGACGAGGCACAGACGCATTTCGAGCGCTTCCTGTCCATGAACCCGCGCAGCCGCTGGCGCCGCGACCGCGCCCAACGACACCTGGAGCACTGCCGGCGCGTGGCGCCCCTGTATGCCCACCCCGTCCCTTTCGAGCCCTACAACCTGGGTCCAGGCATCAACACCCCCGAAGCCGAATACCTGCCTTCGCTCACCGCCGACGAGGCCGTGCTCGTCTATACGGCCGTGCGGCGCGGACAAGAGGATTTCTACATGAGCCGCCGCGACAGCAGTGGCCAGTGGGGTCCCGGCCAGCCCATCAGCTCGCTCAACACGCCCCTCAACGAGGGCAGCCAGTCCATCTCGGCCGACGGCCGCCTGCTCGTGTTCGCCGCCTGCAACCGCGACGACGGACAGGGCCGCTGCGACATCTACTTCTCGGAAAAGATCCTCGACCGCTGGACGCCGCCCCGCAACATGGGGCCGCCCGTCAACACGCGCGCCTGGGAGTCGCAGCCCTCCATCTCGGCCGACGGCCAGCGCCTCTTCTTCACGGCGCGCAAAGAGGGCGGCCTGGGTGCTTCCGACATCTGGATGAGCGAGCGCCGGCCCGACGGCTCGTGGGGCGAGCCCCGCAACCTGGGCGCACCCATCAACACCGCCGGCGACGAGCAGTCGCCCTTCATCCACCCCGACGGCCGCACCCTCTACTTCAAGTCCAACGGCCACGACGGGCTGGGCGGCTACGACCTGTACGTGAGTCGCCTGCAGGCCGACGGCACCTGGAGCGAGCCGCAAAACCTGGGCTACCCCATCAACACCGAAGCCAACGAGGGCTCGCTCGTCGTCAGCCTCGACGGGCGCACGGCCTACTTCGACTCCGACCGCGCCGACCTGCCCGGCCACATGGGCTCGTACGACCTGTACGCCTTCGAGCTGTACGAAGCGGCGCGGCCCCTGCCCGTCACCTACGTGCGCGGCACCGTGCGCGACGCGCGCACCGACGCCCCCCTGCAGGCGCGCGTGGAGGTGTACGACCTCGGCGGGCAGCGGCTGCTGGCCCGCACCACGGCCGACCTGACGGGCAGCTACCTGCTCTGCCTGCCTGCCGGCGCCCGCTATGCCTTCCACGCCGAGCACGAGGGCTACCTCTTTTATTCCGACCACTTCGACCTGGACACGAGCGCCGTGCCCGACAAGCCCTATCGCCTCGACATCCGGCTGCAGCCGCTCGAGGGTGGCAGGCCGGCCACGGGCGAAGCCATCGCGCTGCGCAACATCTTTTTCGATTTCGGCTCGGCCACCCTGCGGCCCGAGTCGGAGGAAGAGCTGGAGCGCCTGCTGCGCCTGCTCGAGGCGCATCCCGACATGAAAATCGAAATCCGGGGCCATACCGACGACGTGGGCACCGAAGCGGCCAACCAGGCCCTCTCGGAAGCGCGGGCACGCGCCGTGTTCGACTGGCTGGTGGCGCACGGCATCGATGCCAGCCGGCTGCGCTGGCGCGGTTTTGGCGAAAGCCAGCCCATAGCCGGCAACGACACGCCCGAGGGGCGCGCCCGCAACCGGCGCATCGAGTTCGTGGTGATCAGTCAGTGAGGCGGTGGGGCGTCGATCGCGTT
>CAYNYN010000176.1:2216-7571 GCA_964401445.1 uncultured Saprospiraceae bacterium
AGGAATGGCCGCCCGCGCAATTTGACCGCGGCACTGCCCGTTCGATGCGGCAGGGCGCCATTTGCCGAAAGGCGATGCGCAGGCAAAATTGGCAAACCAGCGCACAGCCCCTAACTTGCCACCCGTTTTGTAACGACAAAAAAGATGCACGTGAAGCACATACGTTTGTCGCTGTGGATTTGTCTGTTGTGTAGCACATTACACCTTTCTGCCCAGTCGGGCTGGGAAGCAGGCGGCTGGGCCGGCGTGGCCTGGTACTTTGGCGATCTGAACACGGAGTTCGACCTGGGCATGCCGCATGCCGCCATCGGCGCCATGGCCCGCTACAACTTCAACAAGCGGGTGGCCGTGCGCCTTTCGGCAAACTACGCCACCGTCAGCGGCGACGACGCCCGCTCGGACAACCTCTTCCAGCGGGCGCGCAACCTCAGCTTTCGCTCGCCCATCGTGGACGGCACCGTGCAGATGGAGTTCAACTTCCTGCCTTTCGAGCACGGCAGCAAGGACGAGTTTTTCACGCCCTACCTGCTGGGCGGCCTGACGGTCTTTTACTTCAACCCCATGGCCGAGTACGAAGGGCGCTGGGTGGAGCTGCGGCCGCTGGGTACCGAAGGCCAGTTCAAGGGCGAAGAGTACTATGCCGTGACGGGGGCGCTGGCCTACGGCATGGGCTTCAAGATCAGCCTCAACCGCGAGCTGAGCCTCAACTTCGAGCTGAGCGGCCGCCGCACCTTCACCGACTACCTCGACGACGTCAGCACCGTCTATCCCGACCTGGACGACCTGGAACGGCTGCGCGGCCCCGTGGCGGCGGCCCTGTCCGACCGCTCCATCCTCATCCCCGGCGTCAACGACGAGACCATCGGCGTGCCGGGCCGCCAACGCGGCGACAGCACCGACAAGGACAGCTACGTGTTCTTCGGTGCCGGGCTGACCTACTTCTTCGGCAGTCTGAAATGTCCGTACGAGCGCTGAGGGCGCTCATTCCTCCTCTTCGATGAGCTGGCGCAGCACCTCCTGTATGCGGCGGCGTGCCTGTTTCTTTTCCACCTCGACGGGCGGGGCAGCGCGCTCGGCGCAATCGCTCAGGGCGCAGCGCTCGCACGTGAGGTTGACGTCGCGGCGGGCAATGGCCGGATCGTCGAGGAAAGCCACCTTTTCGCGGAGCGTTTCGTCGACGAGCAGGCCGAGCGTCATGCTGACGTTGCGATCGGGCGTGGGGTAGCCCGAGCGGGCAATGGTGATGCTGAGGTATTCGTCGCCACTCGTGACGAAGGTAGAGCGCTGGGCATCGGCAAGGACATGGCTGGTGCCATTGTCGCGCTGCTGGCGATGCAGCGCTTCCAGCACCGAGATCGAACGCCAGCGGCGGCAGTAGTGCTCGAAGCGCTCGTTGCTGTGCAGCCGGTGGGCGTAGTTGAGGTACAATTCTTTGTCGACGCGGTAGCTGCCCGTCGATGGCGTCTGCGTGATGCGCAGGGCAAACAGCTTTTCGATGCCGAAATGGGAAGGCAGCAGATTGGTCATGCGCTGTACCAGCATCTCGGGCGAGGCGCCGTAGCGGTCCAGCATACCAAGCAGCAAGTCGGGATCCCAGCGGGGCTGCGCGAAGAAGCGCTCCAGATCGGCCAGAAACGCAGGCCGGTTGATGAGCAGCGCCGCGGAGAAATAGCCCGCCTTGAAGTGGCTGATCACCTCCTCGAAGCTGCGCACGCGCAACAGCGACGAAGTATAGGCGCGCTCGGTCAGATTCAGGTAGTTGAAGCCCAGCTCCTTGCCCAGCTGAAAGGCCTTTTGCGTCTCGGTGAGGTTGCGGTTCAGCAGCAGGCGGCGACTGCGCGGCAAAAAAACCGAGCGTATCTGCGACAGCTCGGGCCAGGCGTCCAGGCCGTTGTCCACGATGGTATAGCCGTATTCGCGCTCGAGCAGCGCGCGCAGCAAGGCTACCGGCACGCGCTCCTGCGTGGGCACCGCATGGGCTGCGATGAACGCGTCCACTTCCTGCTCGATGTCGGGAAAATAGTTGCTGTGCAGCTCGAGATAGGATCGCAGCGAGGCGAAGTAGAAGTGCTCCTGCTGCACGGCATAGTTGCGCGAGAGCTCGACGAGGGTGCTGATGAATGCGCCCACCCGCGCCGGCGCATTGGCGATGATCTCGACCACCTTGGGCAGCTCGATGCCGAACAGGTCCAGCGGCAGCTCGTTCAGAAAGTTCGAGCGCAGCAACTGCTCCACCGGCGCCAGATGGCCCTTCAGGCTGGGCGAGCACAGCTCCGCCTCGGTGGTGCCCAGGGCTTCGGCCAGCAGGCGGATCTTGTCGGCCTTCGGATACTTCTTCCCCTTTTCGATTTCGTTGAGGTAGGAAACCGACATGCCCGTGCGGGCCGCCAGCTCCTGAAACGACAGGTTGCGCTCCAGACGCGCCTGCTTCACCTTCAGACCGAAGATGATCCGCTCCGTCAGACTCTTTGCACTCATGGCGCTAAAGTTAGGAGAAGTAGCGAATTTTCGCCCAGACGGCTTGCACACGGTCGACGCAGCGCACCCTCCGGCCCGGGCAGGGATGCCTTTCGGCAAATGCAGCTCAACCCTTTGCGGGTCAATCCATGTTTCAAATAAGGCGTACCTTTGTACGCCATTTTGCGAAAGCGCAAAACGAAGCGAAGAAATCCATTTTCAAACCAAAATAGTCCAGCTATGCCATTCGATATCGACATGCTCCGGGCTTTCTACCAGAGCCTTCCCGAGCGCGTGGACGAAGCCAAGAAAGTGCTGGGGCGCCCCATGACCCTCGCCGAAAAGATCCTCTACACCCACCTGCACCCCGAATCGCCCCTCAAGGAATACGAGCGCGGAAAAGACTATGTCTATTTCAAGCCCGACCGGGTGGCCATGCAGGACGCCACGGCGCAGATGGCGCTGCTGCAGTTCATGACCTGCGGCCGCGACAAGGTGGCCGTGCCCACGACGGTACACTGCGACCACCTCATCCAGGCCAAGGTAGGTGCCGAGCACGACCTCAAGGAGGCCCTCGACATCAACTCGGAGGTATATGACTTTCTCGAGTCGGCATCGAAGAAATACGGCATCGGCTTCTGGAAGCCCGGTGCCGGCATCATCCACCAGATCGTACTGGAAAACTACGCCTTCCCCGGCGGCATGATGGTGGGCACCGACAGCCACACGCCCAATGCCGGCGGTCTGGGCATGGTCGCCATCGGCGTGGGTGGTGCCGACGCCGTCGACGTGATGGTCGGCATGCCGTGGGAGCTGAAGATGCCCAAGCTCATCGGCGTCAAGCTGACGGGCAAGCTCAATGGCTGGACCTCGCCCAAAGACGTCATCCTGAAGGTGGCCGGCATCCTGACCGTGAAGGGCGGCACCGGCGCCATCATCGAATACTTCGGCCCGGGCGCACAGTCGCTCAGCTGTACGGGCAAAGGCACCATCTGCAACATGGGCGCCGAAGTGGGTGCCACCACCTCGACCTTCGGCTACGACGAAGCCATGGGCCGCTACCTGCGCGCCACCGGCCGCGAAGAGGTGGCTGACATGGCCGACAAGATCGCGCCCTACCTCACCGGCGACCCCGAGGTGTACGAAAACCCCGAGAAGTACTTCGACCGCGTCATCGAGATCAACCTCGACGAGCTGGAGCCCCACATCAATGGGCCCTACACGCCCGACCGCGCATGGCCCATCTCGGAGTTTGCGAAAGCAGTGAAAGAAAACGGCTGGCCGCAGAAGCTGGAAGTGGGCCTCATCGGCTCGTGCACCAACTCGTCGTATGAAGACATCACCCGCTCGGCCTCGGTAGCCAAGCAGGCCGTGGAGAAGGGCCTCAAGGCCAAGTCGGAATTCACCATCACGCCCGGCTCGGAGCAGATCCGCTACACCACCGAGCGCGACGGCCTGCTCGAGGTGTTCAAGGATGTGGGCGGCGTGGTGCTGGCCAATGCCTGTGGCCCCTGTATCGGTCAGTGGGCACGCCACATGGACGACCCCGACCGACCCAACAGCATCATCACCTCGTTCAACCGCAACTTCTCGAAGCGCAACGACGGCAACCCCAACACGCACGCCTTCGTCGCCTCGCCCGAGATCGTGACGGCCATGGTGCTGGCTGGCGACCTGACGTTCAACCCGCTCACCGACACGCTCACCAACGACAAGGGCGAGCAGGTGAAGCTGGAGCCGCCCAAGGGCGTCGAGCTGCCGCCCAAAGGCTTCGAAGTGGGCGACCCCGGCTACGTGCCGCCCGCCGAAGACGGCAGCCACATCGAGATCAAGATCAACCCCAACTCGGAGCGCCTGCAACTGCTCAAGCCGTTCGAGCCCATCACGCAGGAGCAGCTGCTCAACATGCGCATCCTGATCAAGACCAAGGGCAAGTGCACCACCGACCACATCTCGATGGCCGGCCCCTGGCTCAAGTACCGCGGCCACCTCGAGAACATCTCGAACAACCTGTTCATCGGCGCCATCAACGCCTTCAACGGCAAGGCCAACCTCGTGGCCAACTACGCCGATGATCCCAACAACCCCGAGTGGCTGCCCGTGCCCGAGTCGGCCAAGAAGTACAAGGCCAAGGGCATCAGCACCGTGGTCTTTGGCGAAGACAACTACGGCGAGGGCTCGTCGCGCGAGCACGCTGCCATGGAGCCGCGCTTCATGGGCGTCAAGGCCGTCATCGTCAAGTCGTTCGCACGCATCCACGAGACCAACCTCAAGAAGCAGGGCATGCTGGCCCTGACCTTCCAGAACCCCGACGACTACGATCTGGTACGTCAGGACGACCTCGTGGACATCCTCGGCTTCGACGAGATGGCCCCCGGCAAGCCGCTGGAAGTGGTGCTCAAACACGCCGACGGCACCCAGGATCGCTTCCTCGTCAACCACACCTACAACGAGCAGCAGATCGAGTGGGTACGCGCCGGCTCGGCACTCAACAAGATCCGCGAAGAACTGGCCAGGGAAATGGCCTGATCCTTTTGCCTTTCGGCAAAAAGCAAACGGACTGTCGGTAGCTACCGGCAGTCCGTCTTTTTTTCCCGCTTGCGCAAAACCCGATGCTGCGCGCACGAGCGTTTTGTTACACAGAGCTCCACGGAGTACGCACGGAAGGGCACAGAGTCAGGTGGGTGGAATCGGTCGACCAATGAGACAGAGAGACAGAGAGACGGAGAGACAGAGAGACGGAGAGCAAGAGAGAGTGTGAGTGAGTGAGGAGAGAGGAGGGAAGAGTGAGGAGGGATCCCCGAGTCAGGCCAAACCGGTTGAATCGGTGCAGTCGGGAAAAATCGGTTCCTTGTATGTTGCGCTCGCATACAATTCCCGGGTTTTTGCGAGGTGCGT
>CAYNYN010000177.1:0-2278 GCA_964401445.1 uncultured Saprospiraceae bacterium
ATCCATCTCTCTCTGTCTCGCAAAATATCTACCAACGTTTACGAGCCTCGAAAAGGCTCGCAAACGTCTCTTCTCTCTCCTTCACTCTGTCACTCTGTCTCTCCGTCTCTCCTTGTCCCATCAGACCAACTGCGTGAACTCGATGACGTGCCCATCGGGGTCGGACAGGAAGATTTGCCAGGCGCCATCGGGTCGCGTCTTGGGTCCGCGAAAGCTGAGACCCCTGGCGCGCAAAAATGCGGCCACGGCTTCGATGTCGGAAACTTCGACGGCGAAATGATTGCCGCGGCTGGCACCGTGCACCGGCTCGGTGCGGCCGCCGATGAGGTGCAGCTCGAAGCCGGGGCCCAGCGCGAACCACGCTCCCGGAAAATCGAAAGCAGGACGCGGCAGCTCTTCCAGCCCGAGCACGTCGCCATAGAAAGCGCGGCTGCGGGCCACGTCGGCCACGTGCAGGGCTACGTGATGGAGTCGTTTGAGGTGTTTCATCTCGACGGTTCTTTCAGCAGGCCCTCCATGAGGAGGGTGAGCAGGTCGCGCTCCAGTTGTTCGGGCGTAATGTCGCGCTTGCCGGGATGCGAATAATGGAGCCAGCGCACGGCATTGAGTATGGTGTAGAGGATGGTATGGGGGTTGAGCGGCTTGAACACCCCTTCTTCGATGCCGCGCTCGATGATCTGGCGGAAGCGGCGCTCGTAGTCGCGCCGCATGGCCTTGAAGGCCGACAACCATGGCTCGCTGATGTGGCGCCATTCGTCGTTGAACACGGTCAGCGAGGTGATGTCGTGCAGGGCCACCTCGATGTGCAGGCGGATGAGGGCCTGCACCTGCTCGGCCGCCGAGGCCTGCTCCATGGCTTCCACCCGACCGATGCCCTCGAGGAAACGCTCGGCATTGTCGAAGCAGATTTTCCGCAGGATCTCCTCCTTGCCGCCGATATGGCTGTACAGACTCGAGGGCTTCAGCCCCAGCGCTCTGGCCAGGTCGCGCACCGAGGTGGCGCGATAGCCCTTTTCCTGAAACAGGCGGGCCGCCACCTGATAGATCTCTTCCTTGCGCGGACTCATGACTTCGGGTTCCTGCGGTTTCATGGCGAATGATGGTGTAAGGACAACAGACTATGGACGATAGACGATGGACGATGGATGAAAGCCCGGGGGCGCTCATTCATCGAAACTGATGCGCACGCGCGGAGTCAGGGGGTGGGCCTGACAGGTGAGCACATAGCCTGCCTCCACCTGGTCGGGCTCGAGTCCGTAGTTGACATCCATCTCCACTTCGCCTTCCAGCACGCGCGCCTTGCAGGTGCAGCACACGCCCCCCTTGCAGGCAAACGGCAGATCGGCACCTGCCTTGAGCGCCGCATCGAGGATGGTCTCGCTTTTTTGCGAAAGCGGAAAATCGAAGGTCTGGCCGTCGAGCGTGGCCGTGATCACGGCCGAGGCGGCCAGCTTGCTCGTGTCCACCTTAGGCTGCCGCGTTTCCTGCCCCGGCACCGTAAACAGTTCCTGATGGACTCTGGCAGGCGGCACCTCGAGCTGCTCCACCAGTGCCTGCCGCAGGGCCGTAGCCATGTCGCCCGGACCGCAGAGGAAAAAGGCGTCGGTGGTTTCCGGCTGGAACAGCCTGCCGGCAAAAGCCATCAACTTTTCCGGCGTCAGCCGCCCGTAAAACAGGTCGGCGCCGGGATGCTCGCGGCTGAGCACGTGGTAGAGCGCAAAGCGCGTGAGGTGCTTGTTTTTCAGCGCCTCCAGTTCTTCGAGGAAGATGACCGAATCGGTCGTGCGGTTGCCGTAAAAAAGGGTGAACGTGGCCGTATCGTCGGTCTCCAACGCCGTCTTGATCATGCTCATCACGGGGGTGATGCCGCTGCCCGCGGCAAAGGCGACGAACGTCTTGCCATGGTAGTCTTCGGGCAGCACGAAGCTGCCCATGGGCGGCATCACGTCGAGCGTCATGCCGGGCTCGAGCCGCTCGTTGGCCCAGGTAGAGAAGCGGCCGCCCTCCACCTTCTTGATGGCAATGCGCCACTCGCCCTCGTGCGGGGCGCTGCACAGCGAATACGTCCTGCGCAGCTCCTCGCCATCCACCTCGTGGCGCAACGTCAGATGCTGGCCGGGGCGCCAGGCAAAGGTCGCGGCAAGCGCTTCAGGTACGTCGAAACGCACACTGACACACTCGGCTGTCTCGCGGCGTACTTCCGCCACGCGCAAGGGATAAAATCTGGCCATACTCGGTCAAGGTTAGCTGGTTAAGGGTACGAACATTTGTTCGCAAA
>CAYNYN010000177.1:2378-7557 GCA_964401445.1 uncultured Saprospiraceae bacterium
TGCCACCCTGCCAAACGACAGCGGGGACGCCACACGTGGCATCCCCGCTCCATCGCTGGGCGATGGAGGTCGTCAATCCACTACGATGCGTTTTTGCCAGCGGTAGTGGTCGCTGGTGGCATGCAGGAGGTAGATGCCTTTCGGCAAATCGTACACGGGCAATTCGACCTGGCCCTGGCGGTCGGTCCACGAGCGGCACAGGCGGCCGCCGGCATCGAACAGCTGGAGGTCGGTGGCTTCGGGCAGCCCCTGCACGAACACGCGGTCGGTGGCGGGGCTGGGCCACACGCGCAGGCCTTCCGGCTCGATGGCGGTGGTGCCGGTCACAGTGCCTATCTGCTGGTAGAGCTGGAAGAACAGCGCCGTATTGTTGACGGCCGGGAAGACGCACTGGCCGTGGTTGCTCGTCGGGCTGACGTCGTAGGCGAAGAGGTCGGCAGCGCCCAGCGCATTCATCACCGAGTCGGCCACGATGCTGTTGAGGTAAGGTACCTGGTCGTCGGCCGTGCAGTAGTACAGGCGGGTGGGCGCCTGGGCCGGCCAGGTGTGCGTGTCGTTGTCGGCCAGCGCCAGGTTGAACGGATGGTCGGGATTGGTGAGCATGGCATCCACTATCGAATCCTGCAACATGCGCCGCGGGATGGGCGCCCCTTCGCTGGCCACCAGTTGGGCATTGAGGGCCGTGGACAGCTGGATGAGGTTGATGTCGCCATTGTAGTACGACTCGATCCAGGGCACGTACTCGGGCTTGAACACCTGCACCAGGCTATCGTAGAGCTGGTACACCTCGTTGTAGCCCATGACGGTGTTGGGTATGTAGCCCGAGAAGAGGTACTGCGCTTCGCTCAGGATGCGGTCGCGCATCACGCCCGAGATGCTGTAGGGCCCCGAGAGGTGGGCCGCTGCCGTGACCGTAAACTCGTCGGCATGTTCCAGCTCGAGGGCGCGGTGCAGGGCCATGCTGGCATGGCCACCCTGCGAGTAGCCGGTAAGGAAAAGCTGGTCGTTGATGTGGACGTCGTCCTGTTGGGCCACCCAGGCTTTCACGGCGCGCAGCATGTCGATGGCCGCCCAGGCTTCCGAAGCGGCATGCACGTAGGGATGGAAGCCGCGCGACGCGCCCAGCCCCAGATAGTCGGCCGCCGACGTCACGTAGCCCAGCCCGCCCCACAGCAGCGGCAGGATGTCGCCCGTCAGGTTGCTGGGCACGTCGTCTTTGGAAGAAGAGGTGCCGTGCTGGTAACAGAGCACCGGATAGACCTTGCCCGGGTCGTCGGGCACGACGAGCAGACCCGAGGCCGTGTCGGGCACGCCGTGCACGTCCACCGTGGTGTACAGTACCTTGTACATGTCGATTCCGTATTCGATGAGCGGCGTGCCGAACTGGGCCTTCAGCTCGGCCTTGCTCTGGTGGCCCAGGTGCGTGACCGACACGATGTCCTGGCCGTGCACCGTGGTCGTCAGGAGCCACAGCACCAGCCCCGCGAGCGTGAGGAAGTAGTTGTGTTTCATTACGGTTGTATTTGTACGTTGAGAAAAAAGGAAGACCCTCCGAAGGTAGCACTTTGCACCTTTTCGGAAAACACATCTGCCTGCAGAGGCCCGACAATGTCCGCCTTTTTGCGGAAGCGCGCGCTCAATCCGGCATTTGGCGGAAGCCGGCTGCCGTAGCCAGGAATTCGCCCATGGGACGCCCCGCCTCGTAGTACTCGAGCAGCAGCTCGACGAGATCGTCGCGCAGCGCCACCTCGGGATCGAAGTTGTGGAAGTAGTAGAACGACTTGTTGTAGAGCAGCGGTTGCCGTTCGGCCGCGGCCATGAATTCCCTGGGCAGACGCTTGTTGCGCTCGCCGCGGATGGTGTCGAAGCGCTGCCGGAAAGCCGGATCGTCGAGCAGGCGCCCGAACTCGTCCAGATGCGCCACCAGGTATTTGCGCAAGCGGTAGAGCGTCTGGGTGTCGGGCCGATAGATGCCGCCATAGAGGCGCACGTGGTCGGCGCTGAACTCGAGGTACATGCCCTCGGCGAGGTGCCCCTTGCGTCCGCCCGGCGCAATGACGGCGCTCATGTGCGTCTTGTAGGGTTGCTTGTTCTTGCTGAAACGCGTGTCGCGATAGATGCGGAAGATGGCCTCCTGCGGCGTGATGGCAAACCGCGCATCGCGTGCCGCCAGCCGGTCGATCATTTCCTGGACGAAGGCCTTGAATGGCGCCTCCACTTTCTCCTTGAAGCGCGCCTTGTTGGCCTGGAACCACTCGCGCTCGTTGTGGAGCTGCAGCTCGGCGAGGAAATTGAGGAAGTCGGTGTCGAACCAGGGCATGGGCAAAAGTTGAGGGACGATAGACGATGGACAATGGACGATGGTCAGCAGGCATGGAAGTTTCGCCTCAGTGCCTGCCTGCCCGGCTGCCTACTCTTCCTCATCGACCTTGCTGCCGAAGGCCAGGTCGCCTGCATCGCCGAGGCCGGGCACGATGTACGACTTGGCCGTCAGCTCCTCGTCGAGTGCACCCATCCAGATGTCGGCATCGGGATGGGAGCGCTGCAAAAACTGTACGCCATAGGTCGAGGCGATGGCCGTGGCGACGTGCACCTTGGCCGGCCGCCCATGACGGCGCAGCTCGCGCAGCGCCAGGTCGATCGATGAGCCCGTGGCCAGCATGGGGTCGCACAGGATGAGCACCTTGCCGTTGAGGTCGGGCGCCGAGACGTATTCGAGGCGGATCTCGAACGATCCGTCCTTGTGGTGCATGCGGTAGGCCGATATAAAGGCGTTGCCCGCCCGGTCGAAGAACGACAGCATGCCGTTGTGCATGGGCAGGCCCGCACGCAGGATGGTGCCCAGCACGACTTGCTGCGCCGGCACCTGCACCTGGGCAATGCCCAGCGGCGTCTCTACTTCTACGGTCTTGTATTCGAGCGTTTTGCTGATTTCGTAGGCCAGCACTTCGCCCAGCCGCTCGAGGTTGCGCCGGAAACGCATGCTGTCCTGCTGGATTTGCACGTCGCGCAACTCGGCGATAAACTGATTGGCAATGGAGGGATGATCGCTCAGGTTGAAAAGCATGGGCAGGTTTCGTTTGGGCCGAAAATAAAGGGAATCCGGCAAGTGTCGGCACCCTTTTCGACAATTTCCATGCCTTTCGGCAAATGCGGCCCGCCCTACAGCTTCCAGCGCACGCCCATGCGCAGCCCCAGCCCAGTGTAGCGATGCGTGAGCGGATAGCTGTCCACCGTAAACGAACGCCCCCAATGGCGCAGGCTGGGCTCGGCAAAGAGCGTCAGTCCATGGGCGGGGGTCCAGGCTACCGAGGCACTCAGCATGCCGCCCAGCCCCACGCGCGACCGGAACACGCGCGTGCCCTGGGCATCGGCCCCCATGAGCGAGACGGGCTCCAGCTCCGGCGACAGCAGGTCGCCGCTGGCCCACAGCCCCGCATTCCACACCACGCCGGCGTACACGCTCCACGACCAGCCCTTGCGCGCCTGGTGCCAGCCCAGCAGCACGGGCACGCTCACCATCCGTATGCGGTTGGTCGTCTGGCGCACCAGCGTGCCCGTCTCGATGGTCGTATCGACGCCCACGACGTTGCCCTGGTCGTCGTAGCGCGTCACGATGATCACGCGCTCCACGTTCTCGCGCTCGAAGTGGAAGCGCTCGCGCAGCTCCGTCCAGTCGATGCCGGCGCGCAAGGCCGGTCCCTTGTTGGTACGCAGCGTCAGTCCGAGGCCGGCGCCATAGCCCACGCGCGGGCTTTCCGTCTGGCGGCGCGCCTCGGCCCAGGCGGCCAGTTGCGGGTCGTCGGTGCGGGGGCGCAGGCGGCCCAGGCCGATCCACGGGCCGGCCCACGCGTCGGCAAACAGGCCTACGTGCAGCCGCTTGCCGAACTTGTCGGGGCAGTCGTTGTGCGGCCAGGCCTTTTGCGGAAGCGGAAGCAGCCGGGATGCGACCGGCGGCAACGAGCGGGCCGTCAGCAGCGCGCGCGTGGTGCTGCCGGTTCGTTGGCGCGTCGGCGCGCTGCCGGCGACAACGCTTTGTGGGGTACCATCGTCAGCGACGCCCCCGGCGGATGCTTGCGTCGGCAATGCCGGGCGGGCGGGCGCCATTTCTTCCTTTTCTCCGGCTTTCGCCAAAACGGCTGGCTGCGCTTTTTCGGAAAGCATCGGGGCGGGCGCCACTGCTACCGGCTCCTGCACGACGGATGGGGCGGGCTGCTCGGGCACCTGAACGGGCAGCTCGCCTGCCGGCGGCGCCACGGCGGGTGGCATTTGCCGAAAGGCGAACCACCAGATGGCCACCGTGAGGGCTGCCCCTGCGCCGAGGGCATAGAGCCACCACCGCCCCGCCCGGCCCTTGCGGCGTGCGGCCACGGCCGGCCACAGGTGCATGGGCGGCTCCAGCTCGTAGTCGTAGAGCTTCTCGCGCAGGATCTCTTCGAATCGCTTGTCCTCTGACATGGTGCTCGCGATATGGTCGGCCCGGGGGCCACGGTTCAGACAAAAATATGCAACAGCTTGCGCAACTGCGCCTGCAGGGCCTTGCGCGCCTTGAGGAACTGGGAGCGCGAGGTGCTCTCGCCAATGCCCAGCATCTCGGCGATCTCCTTGTGGCTGTAGCCTTCGATGGCGTACAGGTTGAACACCACGCGGTAGCCGTCGGGCAGGGCGGCGATGAGCTTGAGCAGCTCCTCTTCGTGCAACTGGTGCAGCGCGGCCGGATCGACGCTGTCCTCGTCGACGTGCTCGGGGATGCCGATCTGCTCGCGCTGGATGCTCAGCTTGCGGAAGTGCTTGAGCACCGTGTGCACCACGATGCGCCGGATCCAGCCCTCGAACGAGCCCTGGAAGCGAAACTGCCCCAGGTTGTCGTACACGCGGATGAAGGCCTCCTGCAGCAGGTCCTCGGCCTCCATCTCGTGGCGGGCATAGCGGCGGCACACGGCCAACATCTTGCCCGAGTAGCGTCGGAACAGCTCCTCTTCGGCGGCACGGTCGCCACGCAGACAGCCTTCTATGAGCTCCCTTTCAGTCACCTGTGCAGCTTTTCGGGGTTCAGGCAAAAACCGCACCCCGGTGCGTAAAGCCTCGCGCGACTGCCTGCATTGGGGTTAGATGCCCTCGCTGCGGCAATCGCTGCCTCAACCGCCCGCTCGGGTCGGTTGCGACACCTGAATATACG